>JBDTVN010000041.1:0-9690 GCA_040007155.1 Chloroflexota bacterium | reverse complement strand
TGGGTGAGTTCGACAATCTCGATTGGGGAGTGTCCCAAGCCCGCCGCGCGTGGCTTGAGCCGCGCAACGTCCTGAATACACTCTCCCTGGAGGGATTTCTCGACGCCGTGACCAGTCACAAGTCGTAGGCGACAACAAATGAGGGGATTGCGCCTCGCGGGCGTGCTGGGTTTCATCGTCCTGCTCGCCACTGCGTCACCAGTTGGCGCAGTCACCACGCGTTTTAGCGACGGCACGGCCGGAGCCGGGCTGCCGACGGCTGCGCGCACGAGCTGGGGCAGCACCATTGCCGACGTGAATGGCGACGGCTGGCCGGACATCCTGCTCAACCGCCACACGCAGCCACCGGCGTTGTTCTTCGGCAGCCCCACAGGCTTTGTCGAGGACACCGACATCACTTGGCCGTTCCCGATGGACCGCCACAACTGTGCCTGGGGTGAGGCCAACGGCGACGGCCGACCCGACCTGCTGTGCGCCCAGGGTGCCTACGGTGGCGGGGGCGAGGGACCAAACGAGCTGTGGCTCAATCTGCCTGGGCCTACCGGCTTCGTCGAGTCCGCCGACGCGCTTGGCGTGAGCCAGGCGCTATCCCGCGGCAGGACGGCGACATGGATCGACTACGACAGCGACGGCGACCTGGACGTCTTCTTCGGCAGCGCGCCCCGCGTGGGCTACGGCGACGTCATGTTCCGCAACGACGGCGGGACGTTCGTTCAGACGACGGTCGGCATAGAGAGCGAGCGCGACACCGAAAGCGCCACCTGGGCCGATTGGGACGGCAACGGCTACCCCGATCTGTTGTTGACCTCGATCCTCAATCACACCGTTGCATTCACCAACTCAGGCGGGACGTTCAGTCCGGTCACCATCGCCGCCCTCGGCTCGCGCAACTGGTACGGCTCGGCGTGGGCCGACATCAACGGCGACGGCCGGCCCGATCTGGCAGTCATCGATCCGCACGTGGTGCGCATCCTGCGCAACGACGGCGGCACCTTCACGACCATCAAGTCGGTATCGCTGGCCTACGGCCGCGGCCTCGCATGGGCAGATCTCAATAACGATGGGCGGCTCGACCTGTACGTCGTGCGCACGGCGCTCAGTGAAGACCCAGGCCCACATGGCGATACACGCGACGCTCTGCTAATGGCAACTGCAACAGGCGGCTTCAGCCTGGTCAAGCCCGCCGAGGTGACCGGCTGGGCGGGCAGCGGCGACGGTGTGTCGGTCCTCGACTTCGACCACGACCTGAGGATGGATCTGATGGTCACCAACGGCCGCGCACGCTGGCCCGGCGCGCCGATGCTGCTGCACAACAAATTCGCCACAAAGAAGGCCGCGGCCATCAGGTTGCGCGGCCCGGCCTGGAATCCGCTCGGCATGGGCGCGGTGGTGCAGCTCTCGACGGCCAGTTTCAGCTACCAACGTGAGCTCAACGACGGCGTCAGCTGGAACGGGCAGTCGGACGTCAGCTACGTCCATCTGGGTCTGCGCGGCCAGACGGCTGGCAACGCCATCATCACCTGGCCGGATGGCACCCGGGATTGCGTGTCGGTGAGCGCCGGCGCCATCGTGGAGCTCGAAATCGGGACTTCACCCTGCAGCTGAGTCGTTTCTGGTAGCCTTGGTGCTCCCCGAATTCTCCGGCCATCACGGCCTCGTCCTGAAGGACCGCATCCGACCATGAGTTTCTCGATGACCGAAGGTGGGCCGTCGCCCGCCGTCAACGCAACGCGCCTCAAGCGTCAGCTGGTAGAGCAGGCGATTGCCGCCGCCACCGCCGCCGACTGGGAGACCGCCGCCGATCTCAACAAGCGCATCCTGGACCTGGGCGCCGATTCGGCGGCTGAGAACCGCCTCGCCAAGGCCTACTGGGAAAAGGGCGAGCTGGCCACCGCGCGCGACCACTACCAGGCCGCGCTCGCGCTCGACCCGACCAACCGCGTCGCCGAACGAAATATCAACCGCCTGCGGATGCTCCTGGCCGAGGCCGGCAAGAAGACTGTGCCCGCGCAGAAGGGCTCAAAGGCGCCCGTGTCGATCTTCGTCGAGGAGACCGGTAAGACCGGCTTCGCTCACCTGGTCGACCTGCCCGCTGCCAAGAAGCTGGCCCAGGTCAACCCGGGTGACTCGGTTGAACTGTCGCCCGACGGCCCGCGCCTAAGCGCTGCCTCGAATGGCATCCACATCGGCTTTGTCGAGCCGCGCGTAGCCGCCCGTTTGCTGAAACTCATCGCCGAAGGCAACAAGTACACCGCTGGCGTGACCAGCCTGGGCGAGCAGGACGTGCGCATCATCGTGCGCGAGACCTACCAGGACCCGGCCAACTACGGCAAGGTGTCATTCCCGACCGCCGCCAAGGTCTCCGACCTCCGGCCCTACACCAAGGGCACCCTCGTGCGCGAGGAGATGGAGCTCGAGGAGGAGCTGGAGGAGGACGAGGAAGATGACGAGATCGAGGACATCGGTCGTGTCATTCCTGCCGATGTGACCGAAGACGAGGCGTTCGTCGATGAGGAGCCGGTCGAAGAGTCCGACGACTCCGAGCAATAAGCTCCGGCGCCGGCCGCGCCGCATTATGGCTGACCGATCCCGCCGCCCTCGCTTGCGTGGATAGACTCGGCGGAGATGGCGGACCCGCTCTCATCAATCATCCGGCCCGACAGTGGGCCGTTGCTGCCCGCCTTCGAACGGTTCGCGCCGCCACCCGCAGATAACGTCGTCTCGGCGGAGATCGCTGCGCGCAGCGCGCCGGGTGACATCGTCATCGAGATCCACGGCCGCGGCGGTTGGATCGCGCGCAACGCGATCAGTGCGCTGCGCCGCGTATACGTCTGCGAATCGACGGCGCTGACCCGCCTTCTGGCCGAGGTCGTGCTGCGGCCGCCTGACATTCGCCATTTCGACGCGGGCCTGGCCACGCTGGCAACCCTCCCGCGCGGTGACGGTGAATTCCGCCGCGTGCTGGAGCAGATGTTCGCGTCGCGTTGTCCGACGTGCGGCCGACCGATCATCGTCGACGAGTTCATCTGGGAGACGGGGGCGGCCGCCCCTGACCGCAAGGTTTTCCGCTGTGCCTTCTGCCGCGACCAGGCCAAACCCGGCGAGCAACGCACCGCGCCGGTCGACCAGGACGACATCGATCTCGCGACGGCGATCGGTCCGCATCCGCCCGCCTACGCAGAGTTGCGCGCCCGTTTCCCAGTGCCCGATGGCAGCGCGACCTTGCCCGATGAGCTGCTGTCGCTGTACACGCCGCGCACGCTGGTCGCGCTCGAGGCGCTCATCTCGCGCCTCGAGATTGGTTTGCGCGCGGCGCCGGTCGACGCGGGCCTGCGCCTTGGTCTCGTCCACGCGCTGCTTGCCATGAGCCGGCTCAATGGTTATCCCGGCCGCGTCGCAGCGCTGCGCATTCGTCACGGCCACGTCCAGCAACCTAACTCGAGATCGTGGCGCGAACGTAATCCCTGGCTCGCGTTCGAAGAGGGCTGCCGGCTGATGCGCGACTTCATCACGCGCATCGAAACCGGCGCAGGCTCATTCCAGCCGCGGCCCGGCGAGGACATGGAGCAGCTCAGCGATGGCACGGCCAATGTCGTGTTGCGCACGGGCTCTGCGGCCACGCCGGGCAACGAACCGCTCTTCTCCTCACGCCGCCCGGTCGTGGCTGGCCGGCTGGATCCGCGGTCGCGCGTCCGCCTTGTCCTCACCTCGCCGCCTGTCCGCTGGTCGATCGAGAACGCGTCTCTGGGCTATCTGGCGACGGCGCTCGTCGTCGGCCGTCAGGCCGCGGCTGACCTGCCGCTCGAATGGATCTTCGGTCCGCCGCCGCGCAACGACCGCGGCCGCGAAGCGACTGCCCTGCGCCACTCGCTGATCGCGGTGCGGCCGGTCCTCGCCAAGGATGCCAAAGCCGTGGTCGTGCTGGATCGAGGCGGAGCGTCGGGCCTGGTGGCTGGCGTCCTCGGCGGAATCGGTGCCGGCTTCCGGCTCAACTCGGCGCTGCTGTCCGAGTCGAACAACCAGGTCACGGGCGTGCTCGAGTTCGACGTTGCCAGCCCAGCTGAAGAGCCCGATGACCATCCCGAGTTGGCCGACCTGCCGCGCGCCGACCCCGATGGGCCGTTCGCGCTGGCCGATGTCGAGAACGCGGTCACAGCACTGGCGGTGACGGTCCTCCAGGCGCGCGGCGAGCCCGCCAGTGCCGAGCGGCTGTTGGGTGAAGTCCTGATTGGCCTCGACCGCTTGGGCCACTTGCGCCGCCTGGTCGGGACGCGCACCTTCAGTGAAACCGAAGCCGCGACCGAATCAACCGAGGTGGAAACCAGCGCCGACTACCCGTCTGTCGAGCACGAGACGAGCGAGGCATCTGAGCCGCAGGCAGAGGCAGGCCAACCGGAATTCGGACCAGAGCGCGCGCCCGATTGGGCCGTCGGTGCGGGATCTGCTACCGACCACGTCAGGTTGCTGATGGAGATCGTTCTTGGTGAGCTGCGTCGGCCGGACAACCCGCGACTCGCCGAAATCGAACACGGCCGCTGGTGGTTGCGCAGCGAGAAGGACCTGGCGCAGGCGCGGCCGCCGTTGTCGGATCGGCTCGAGTGGGCTGTCTACGGTTTGCTCTCGACGTCATCGGCAATGGAAGAGCAGACCTTCTTGGAGCGCGCCGCGCGCATGTTCCGCGGCCACGACACGCCCGACCCGGAGCTGGTCCGGGCCGTGCTCGCGAGCTACCGCGACCCCGATGCGGCGCAGGTCACGCTGCGCAGCGTTGACAAGCTGACCACCCGTCATGCTGAGCACGGCGAGATCATCGGCATGCTGACCGAGTACGGCCATCGCCTGGGGCTGCGTGTTCACGTGTCGGCCAAGGAGCGCCGACGCGCGTATCGCGATGGGACGGTGGGCGACCTTCTCAGTGACGAAGAGCAGCGCGCCTATCTGCCGCTCGTCGCCCAGGGCGACGTCGCGACCCTCGAGTCGCTCGACTGCATCTGGTATCTGCGCGGCAAGGCCACCTTTCTGTTCGAGGTCGAGTGGACCGCCCTTCTGACCGAACCGCTGCTCAAGCGCGGACCGCGCATCCCGGCCAACGACACGGTTGTCCGCTTCCTGGTAGTTCCTGATGAGCGCGCCGAGCTGATTCGCTTCAAGGTGGCCCACTCGCCCCTCTTGCGTCGAGCGCTTGACGAGGGCAACTGGCATATCCTCAAATCCGACCACTTGCGCCGATTAGTTGCGCGCGAGGAAGCCGATCTCGACATGCTCGGGCCGATGCTCGGGCTCGATCCTGAAATCGAACGCGAAGCCGAGCAGCTGCCGCTCTTCGGCTGACGAATTCCTGGAGGAGCATTTCGTGACCGATGTGATCGTGGCGCGACCGGTGATCGACCTCGCGGATCGCTTTTGGCAGTGGTTCCTGGCGCGCAGTCCGATCTACGCCACGGTGCTCGGCGACGAACGCTACGACGACCGGCTGGCCGACCCGTCGCCTGAAGGCCGGGCCGAAGAAGTCGCCGGATTCAAGGGCTTCCTGCGTGACGCGAACGAGATCGAGACAACGGGTCTCGACCAGGAAGACGAGATCACCCTCGACATGCTCAAGGTCGTATGCCGCATTCAGCTGCGCGAACACGAGCTCAATGTCCATCACTTCGCGGCGATGGACCAGATGGCCGGACCCCAGGGCCTGCCGGGCGACTTGTCACGTTTCCAGCGCGTCGATACGGAGGAGCGCCTCGATCGGCTGTTGGACCGCCTGTCGCAGTTTCCCGAGTACCTGGCAATGCACCGCGTCAACCTGCTCGATGGCATCGCCGCCGGCCGGACCGCGGCCGCTCCGGTTGTTGAGCGGGTAATCGAGCAGACGCGCCGCGCTGCGGCGACGCCGGCCGATGAGTCACCGCTGCTACTTGCCCACCCCGAGCTCGACGAGACGTCGCGCGAGCGCCTCAAGATGGCGGTCGAGCAGTGGGTGCTACCAGCTCTGGCAGATCACCTTGCGGCAGTCGAGGGCTACGCGCCTTTCGCTCGTGAGAGCGAGGGCATCTGGGGGCTGCCCGACGGGCGCGAGCTGTACGAGACGATGATCCTCGCGTCGACGACGCTCGAGGAGACGCCCGAGGCGATCCATGAGTACGGCCTTCAACAGCTCGACAGCATCCGCGGTGAGACCGAAGCGATCGCGCGCGAGCTCAAGTTCGACGACGTCGCGTCGATGCGTGCCGCGCTTGCAGCCGATCCGGCGAATTACGCCAAGAGCGGCGCGGAAATCGTGTTGCTCGCGAGCGCGCAGATCGCCAAGGCCAACGGCGCCGCGCCGCAGTGGTTCGGGCGACTGCCCAAGGCGCCGTGCGAGGTGCGCGCGGTCGAGCCGTACCAGGAGCGCGAGGCGCCGCCGGCTTTCTACTTCCCGCCCGCGCCGGATGGTTCGCGCCCCGGCATCTACTTCGTGAATACATACCAGCCGGAGAATCGGCCGCTCTACCGGTTGGCGTCGACGACCTATCACGAAGCCACGCCGGGCCACCACTTCCAGATCACGATCGAGGGCGAGCTGACCGACCTACCCGACTTCCGCCGCTTCGGCTCGCGTCTGACCGGTGCCGCATATGCCGAAGGCTGGGGTCTCTACAGCGAGCGTCTCGCCGATGAGATGGGCCTCTTCGAAAGCGCCTGGGAGCGGCTCGGCATGCTCGATGCCCAGGCTTGGCGCGCGGCGCGACTCGTTGTCGATACCGGGCTGCATGCCTTCAAGTGGAGCCGCGCTCGCTCGGTCGAGCTCCTGAGGGCGATCGGCTTGAGCGAACTCGAGGCCGGCACTGAGACCGACCGCTACATCGCGTGGCCGGGTCAGGCGCTTGCATACATGACGGGCATGCGCGAGATCCTCGCCCTGCGGCATCAGATCGAGCTGCGCGACGGCTCGCACTTCGACATCAAGGGCTTCCACGACGAGCTGATCGGCCACGGCTCGCTGCCGCTCGCGACGCTCAAGCGCTACCTGCCCGAATGGGTGAAACCGCGGTGACCGATCAGCTGCCCGGCTCGATGAACGCGCCGGAGATCGAGAATCTCATGGCTGAGCGGCGCAAGTTCCCGCCTTCGCCGGAGTTCATGGCTCAAGCCAATGCGACGCAGGCTCTGTACGACGAGGCAGAGCGCGATTACGAGGCATTCTGGGCGCGCCTCGCCCGCGAGAAGCTGGCGTGGTCGAAGCCATTCGACAAGACGCTCGAGTGGGAGCTGCCCTTCGCCCAGTGGTTCCTGGGCGGGAAGTTGAACATTGCCTATAACTGCGTCGATCGCCACGTGGAAGCGGGCTTGGGCAACAAGGTCGCTTATCACTGGATCGGCGAGCCGGGCGACACGAGGACGATCACCTACGCCGAGCTTCAGCGTGAGGTCAGCAAGGCCGCCAACGCGTTGCTCGAACTGGGCGTGACGACCGGCGATCGCGTGGCCATCTACATGCCCATGATCCCCGAGCTGCCCATCGCGATGCTGGCCTGCGCGCGTATCGGTGCGCCGCACACGGTCATTTTCGGCGGCTTCTCGGCTGAGGCGCTGGCCGGCCGGATCGAGGACGCGCAGGCGAAACTGCTGATCACCGCTGATGGCGGCTGGCGCCGCGGCAAAGCCGCCAACCTCAAGTCCGCGGCTGACGAGGCAGCGGCCATGAGCCCGACGATCGAGCACGTCCTGGTTGCGCAACGAATCGGTGACGCGGGCGATGTACAGGTCGTGATGAAGGACGGCCGCGACGTCTGGTGGCACGACATCGTCGATCGCCAGAGCGACACCAATGAGCCGGTCGCCCTCGACAGCGAGCACATGCTCTACCTGCTGTACACGAGCGGCACGACCGCCAAGCCCAAGGGCATCATGCACACCACCGCGGGCTATCTGCTCGGTGCGGCGGTGACCCACGAGATGGTCTTCGACGTCAAGCCGGACGACGTCTACTGGTGCGCGGCCGACATCGGCTGGGTGACCGGCCACTCGTACATCGTCTATGGGCCGCTTGCCAATGCGACCACGAGCGTCATGTACGAGGGCGCGCCCGACGCGCCCGCCTGGGACCGCTGGTGGCAGATCATCGAGGACTACAAGGTCAGCATCCTCTACTGCGCGCCGACTGCGATTCGCGCCTTCATGAAGCAGGGCGAATCGTGGCCGCAGACGCACGACCTGTCGTCGTTGCGCGTCCTTGGCTCGGTCGGTGAGCCGATCAACCCCGAGGCGTGGCTGTGGTACCAGCACAATATCGGCGGTGGTCGCACGCCCATCGTGGACACGTGGTGGCAGACCGAGACCGGCATGATCATGATCACGCCGCTGCCCGGTGTCGTGACCACGAAACCAGGCAGTGCCACGTTTCCGTTCCCGGGCATTGGCGCCGACGTGCTCGACGCGAACGGCGCGTCCGTGCCGCTCGGCGGCGGCGGCTATCTCGTCCTGACCCGGCCGTGGCCGTCGATGTTGCGCGGCATATACGGTGATCCAGAGCGCTACAAGGCGACATATTGGTCGCGCTTCCCAGGCAAGTACTTCGCCGGCGACGGCGCGAAGCGAGACGAAGAGGGCTACTTCTGGTTGCTCGGCCGTGTCGACGACGTCATGAACGTGTCGGGCCACCGCATCTCGACGATCGAGGTCGAGTCGGCACTGGTCGACCACAAGGCCGTGGCTGAAGCGGCGGTCGTTGGCCGGCACGACCCGATCACAGGCCAAGCCATCTTCGCCTTTGTCATCTTGCGCAACGGCTACGAGCCGACCGACGAGCTGGCGGCCGAGGTGCGTCAGCACGTGGGTAAGGTCATCAGCCCCATTGCCAAGCCCAAGTACCTGCTGTTCACGCCCGACTTGCCCAAGACGCGCTCGGGCAAGATCATGCGTCGCCTGCTGCGCGACATTGGTGAGGGCCGCGCACTGGGTGACACGACCACGCTCGCCGACGCCGGCGTCGTTGATCTGATTCGCGACCGCTCAGGCGCCGCGACAGAAGAGGGCTAGCCGTCGGCCGCGCGCGACTAAGCTTCGGTCCGTACGAGTCAGATTCTTCGATTTCCGGGGGCGTTAACGCCGGCAGCTCGATCAGCTTCGCTGCTCGTGGATTGCTGGCCACAAGAACGGTATTCGGGCTGGTCTGCGGCTGATAGTGGCCGCCCGCCGCGGTTCACTCAGCCAAATGGGCGCGCATCTAGGAATCTGAGTCGTTCCGGGCCAATGGCTACGATTTCCGCGTGACGCATCCAGGGGCTCCGGCGGACGCGCCGGCGTCCAAGCCCGTCGATCGGCTGAAGCGGCCGCTGCATGACCTGCGCATCTCGGTTACTGACCGGTGCAACTTCCGCTGCACGTATTGCATGCCGCGCGAGGTCTACGGCCGCGATTTCGAGTTCCTGCCGCGCGAGCAGCTGCTGACGTTCGAGGAGATTGTCCGTCTCGCCCGGGTGTTCGTCGGGCTCGGCGTGACCAAGGTCCGCCTCACCGGTGGCGAGCCACTCCTCCGGCGCGACCTGGCGAGCCTCGTGCGCATGCTGCGGTCCGTTCCCGGGATCGACGACTTGACGCTCACGACGAATGGCTCGCTGCTGTCGCGTCAGGCCGCGGCGCTCGCAGATGCGGGGCTCGACCGCGTCAGCGTGAGTCTTGATTCGCTAGACGACGCGACGTTTGCCTCTATGAACG
>JBDTVN010000040.1:0-9882 GCA_040007155.1 Chloroflexota bacterium | reverse complement strand
CCCAGCCGTCGCGCGCGACGTGCGCGATATCGGTCAGCGTCAGATCGCGGCCCGTCAGCGCGATGCTGCCGGCCGCCTTGGCTCCCTCTCCCATCGCGGCTGAGGATAGCCGCGCATTCGCGCCTAGCCCCAGGTCACGCCTTTGATGCCGCGCGCGTGCGCAAGATCGTTCGACAAGAGCAGCCGCGCGCCTGACGCGCGATCGGGCCAGCGCAGCACGGTCAGGTTTGCCCAGTCCTGGTCAAACCGCCGGCGATAGTCGTTGAGGTTCCCGCCCAGCAGCATCGCCAGCGCAATCCGATTGACCGATGAATGGCCGACTACCAACGCGGTCCGCTGTGCACCGGCCTTGCCCTCCTCGGCCCAGCCGACCAGCTCATCGAAAAAGGGTGCCAGCCGGGCGACGACTTCGTAGCCACTTTCCCCGCCACCGACGTGGTGCGTCGCGGGGTCACGCTCGTATTCCTCGTACTCGCCCGGGAAGAGCCGAATGATCTCGTCCAGCGGATGGCCTTCCCACGCCCCGTAGTCCAACTCGGTTAGACGTTCATCGAGTTCGACGTTGATCGCGCGACCATGTACGAGCAGGCTCGCCGTTTCGACCGCGCGGCCGAGTGGGCTTGTCAGCACACGGTCGATGGGCACGGTCGCCAGGCGGCGGGCCAGGGCGCGCGCGTCCTTGCGCCCGCGTGCTGAGAGCGTGGCTGGAAGGTGCTGGCCCAGGTATTGCTCGGGCTCGGATCGGTCGGTATGCCCGTGGCGGGTCAGCAGAATCGTCAGCACGAAAACACGATAGCGGCCGAACCGGCGGTATCCTCATGGCCGCAATCGCATAACGCCTCTCCTTCGGGGTTGGGTGCAAGTCCCGACCGGTGGTCGGTCTGACGGTCAGTGACCGAACAGGCCAGCCCACGACCCGGAGCCACGCAAGTGGCGAAGGTGGATGTCCTCGCAGGCAGCCGACGGTCACAGTCCGGATGGAAGAAGGGAGGCCCGGCCGTTTCAGACTGATTCGGTTCGTGCCCCCGACTGTTCACGGGAGGACGAACTGACGGTCCAGGCTACGGCTGCGATCAGCCTCGAACACGTGTCGCGCCGCTTCGTCATTGACGGGCGGCCGGTGACCGTGCTCGACGACGTGTCCTTCGCTGTGCCGGCGCACGGCGTTACCGCGGTTGTCGGCCCCAACGGTTCAGGCAAGTCGACGCTGTTGCGGCTCATTTCCGGGCTGCTCCTGCCCGACAGCGGCACGATCGCGATACATGGCGCACAGGTTGCGCAAGCGGATGCGCGCGTTGGGCTCGTGTTCCAGGAACCGCGGCTGCTGCCCTGGCGCACTGCCATCGACAACGTCGCGTTTCCGCTCGAGCTCGCCGGAGTGGGCCGAGAGCAGCGTCACGAAAAGGCGCGTGCGCTGCTTGAGCTCGTCGGCCTGACCACCTTCGCGCGCGCGTATCCGCACCAGCTGAGCGGCGGCATGCGCCAGCGCGCGGCGATTGCGCGTGCACTCGTGCGCGACCCGCAAATCCTGCTGCTCGACGAGCCATTCAGCGCCCTGGACGCACTGATGCGCGAGCGCTTCAACGAAGAGCTGCTCGAGGTTTGGCAGCGGACCGGGACGACCATCCTGATCGTCACCCACTCGATCGCCGAGGCTGTATTCCTGGCCGACGACGTCGTCGTGCTCACAGCCCGGCCCGGCCAAGTTGCCGCCCGCGTGCATGTGCCGCTGGGCCGGCCGCGGCTCCCTGACGCGCTCGATTCCGCGACCTTCTCGCGCGCAGCCGCGTCCATCCGAGCGCATCTGTCCGGTTCCCCTGCCGACATCGCGGCACATGAAGCCGCCGCGGCGCCTGTCAGTGACGTGCTCGAACGCGCCGGCGCCGCGGCGTTCTTTGATCCTTTCAGCGGTGGCGGAGCCAACCGATGAACTGGCGCTCGAACGTCGTGCCGGTGGTGGTCGCGGCAGTCGCATTCGTTCTCTTTTGGAAAGCCGTCGTGGTCATCGGCAATTTGCCGGTCTTCATACTTCCGGCGCCCGAGCTCGTCGCCCAGCGATTCGTGACCGCGTGGGTCGATGGCACCATGTGGCGCCATGCATCGGTAACGCTGCTGGAGATAACGCTTGGGTTCCTCGTCGGAGCCGGGCTCGCTGTCGCCATCGGCTACTTGTTGGCTCGATCGCGACTCGCCGAGCGGCTGCTCTCGCCGTACATAGTCGCCTCCCAGGCAACGCCGGTCCTCGTCCTTGCCCCCGTGCTTGCCCTGTGGCTGGGAACGGGCCTGCTGCCCAAGATCGTCATCTGTGCACTGATCGTCTTCTTCCCGATAGTGATCGCGACGATGGTCGGCATCAGGTCAGTCGATGTGCGGCTGCTCGAGCTGGGGCGCAGCCTGCGCGCCACTCCGCGCCAGATGTTCACGCAGCTCGAGTTGCCCGCGGCGCTGCCACAGATCTTGGGAGGCATGCGCGTGGGCGCGACGCTCGCAGTGATCGGCGCGATCGTCGGCGAATGGGCCGGGGCCGATCGCGGTCTGGGCGTGCTCATCAATCTCGCCCGTGGCTCGCTCTTCGACTTCCCATTGATGTTCGCCACGCTCGCGATGATCGCCTTGATCGGCGTGGTGCTTTATCTGCTCGTCACCATCGTTGAACGCATCCTTGTCGGGTCATGGAGGTCCTCGTGAAGCGTCTGTTCCTGTCCGTAATGTCGGCTGTCGTTCTTGCTGTCGGGTGTGGCGCGCCCGTTCCAACGCCCGTCCCTAGCGGTCCAACGCCAGTCCCGACCACGCCGCCATTGCAGAGACTGACGGTGGGCTTGGGCTACATCCCGAGCGTCCAGTTCGCGCAGTTCTACCGGGCCAAGGTGCAGGGCTATTACGCCGACGCCGGACTCGACGTCACGTTCAATAACGGCGACGACTCCAACCTGGTCACGCTCATCGCCCAGGGCACGGACGATATCGGCATCGCCGACGGCACGAGCGTCATCCCGGCGGTCGGCCAGAACATCCATATCAAATACGTCGCGACGATCTACGGCCAGTTCCCCAACGTCGTGATCGCTTCCGCCAGTAGCGGCATCAGCGTCGCGGCCGACCTGCGCGGCAAGACCATCGGCATCCCCGGCGCATACGGCTCGTCCTGGATCATGCTTCAGGCGCTGCTCTCCTCGGCGAACATGACCACGTCGGACATTGTCGAGCGCGATTACCCCGACTACGGCCAGGGCGTTGCCCTGCAGCAGGGCCTGGTCCAGGCGGCGACCGCGTTTCGCAACAACGAGGCCGTGCAATTGGGCCTTGCAGGTTTCGCGACTACGCAACTTGCGGTCGACGACGTGGTCCCGCTGCCAGGGCCAGGGCTGATCGTCAGCGACGCGACCCTTGCCTCCAAGAAGGACGCGCTCAAGGCGTTCGTCGCCGCAACCCTGCGGGCGATGACCGAGATTGACGCGAACCCGGAGCTGGGCCTTGACGATGCGATCGCGGTGGTTCCCGAACTGGCCTCGAACCGGGCCACACAGCTTGCGATCCTTCAGGCAACGATCGATATGTGGCACTCGTCGAATGATCCGGGCAGCGCCTTCGGCTCAATCTACGAGAGCGGCTGGAACTTCTCGCTCAGCTTCATGAAGGATCTGCCGGGCGCGAACATCCCCGATACAGTCACGGTCGAAGACCTGATCAGTACGGAGCTGCTGCCATGACCGACCACCCCGGCGGCGCTGACCATGACGCGGTCGCCGAGCACGACCCGGTGACGCACATGGACGCGCACACGACCATCAGCGATGACGACCACGGCCACGCCGAGTCGGCCCTGGGCCCCATTGATTGGCGCGCCTGGGGCATGGCGCTTCTGGGCGGGGCGGCAGGGTTGGTCGTGCTCGCGTGCTTCGCGGTGGCGCTGAGCTAGAAGAGGCCGATCGTCTCCCCGGCCTCGTTGATATCGACGTCCTCGCCTGACGGGTGCGACGGCAGCCCGGGCATCATCAGCATGTCGCCGCAGTACGCGGTGACGAACCCCGCCCCAGCGAATAGCCGCGCATCCCTGATGGGGACGCGGAAGTTCGTTGGCCGTCCTTTGAGCGTCGGATCGTGGCTGAGGGACAGCGGCGTCTTGGCCATGCACACCGGCAGATTGCCGTAGCCCAGGCGCTCAAACTCGTGCAGCGCCTTTGACGCTTCGCCGCTGAAATCCACGCCGTCCGCGCCGTAGACGCGCGTCGCGATTCGCTCGATCCGGTCCGGCAGAGTCGCATCGTCGCGCGACAGGAAGTGGAATTCGTTGGGGTCGCTGGTCTGCGCCGCGTCCCACACGGCTCGCGCAAGGTCCTCAGCGCCAGCGCCGCCATGCGCGAAATGGTCGGTCATCACCGCGGCGCGCGCCCCGGCGGCGAGGGCGGCTTCCTGGACAACGGCGATCTCAGAAGGTTTGTCCGTTGGGAACGTATTGATCGCCACGACAGCCGGAATGCCATAGCCGCGCACGATCTCGATGTGCTGCGCCAGGTTGTCGCAGCCGCGGCGGACGCCGTCGGGGTCCTCACGCAAAAGGGCTTCGTCGAGCGGCTTGCCGGCGACGACGTGGCCGACGCCGCCGTGCATCTTCAGGGCACGGATCGTCGCGACGATCACTGCCGCGGCGGGTCGAATGCCCGACAGGCGGCACTTGATGTCGATGAATTTCTGGAAGCCCATGTCGGAGCCGAAGCCCGCCTCGGTGACGACCGCGTCGACCAGCTTGAGCGCGATTCGATCGGCCACGACCGACGAGTTGCCGTGGGCGATGTTCGCGAATGGTCCCGCGTGGATGAACGCTGGTCCGCCCTCGAGCGTCTGCACCAGGTTGGGCTTCATGGCCTCGCGCATGAGCACGGTCATCGCGCCCGCGACGTCGAGCTGCTCGAGCGTCACCGGTTCGCCGTCGAAATTCTCGCCGACGATGCAGCGCCCGATCCGCGCTCTTACGTCGTGGATATCCGTCGCCAGGGCGAGGATCGCCATCACCTCGGAGGCGGCCGTGATGTGCCACTCCGTTTCGCGTACGTCCTTGGCATCGCCCAAACCGATCGTCACGCGTCGCAGCGCGCGGTCGTTCACGTCGATCACCCGCGGCCATCTGATCGTGGCTGGGTCGATGCCCAACGAGTTGTTGCGGAACAGATGATTGTCGAGAAACGCGGCGCCCAAATTGTGCGCCGCGGCGACCGCGTGCAGATCGCCCGTGAAGTGGATGTTGATGTCTTCCATGGGCAGGACCTGGCTAAAGCCACCACCGGCGGCGCCGCCCTTGAGTCCAAAGACCGGGCCAAGCGACGGTTGGCGCAAAGTCGGCGCGGCGCGGACGCCGATGCGGTTCAGGCCCTGCGCAAGACCGACCGTGGTTGTCGTCTTGCCCTCGCCGAGCGGCGTGGGCGTGATCGCCGTGACGACGATCTCCCTGCCGTCCGGTCTGTCGGCGACTCTCGCCAGGGCCGCGGGCTGAATCTTCGCCTTGTACGTCCCGTACAGGTCGAGCTCATCGTCGCGCAACCCCAGGTCGTGCGCGACATCGATGATGGGCCGCAGCCGCGCGGCGCGAGCGATGTCCAGGCTGGATTTCACTTCTGGCGCCGCTTGCGACCGCGCCCGGCGGTGATCGGATGGCCGGTCTGCTGCCAGCGCGCGGCGCGGACCAGGTGCTCGAGCAGGACCGCGTTCGTGACGGGCCCCACGCCGCCCGGCACGGGCGTGATTGCCGCGGCGACCTTGACGGCCGAATCGAAGTCGACGTCGCCGACGATCCGCTCGCCAACGACGTTGATGCCGATGTCCACGACCAGCGCGCCAGGATGGAGCATCTTGCCGTTGATGAGACCGGCCGACCCGGCGGCGCACACCACGATCTCAGCGCGGGCGATCTCTGCCGCGAGATCGCGCGTGCGCCGGTGGCATACCGTCACCGTGCAGTGCTCGCGCATGAGCAACAGTTGGACCGGTTTGCCAACGACGTTGCTCCGACCGATCACGACGGCACGTTTGCCTTCGAGATCGTAGCCGTAGAACTTGGGAATCTCGACTGCCGCCTCGGCGCACGCCGGAAGAAAGCCCTCGTAACCGAGCGCCATCAAACCGGTATTGAGCGGATGGATGCCGTCGATGTCCTTGGCCGGCATGATCGTGTCGGTCAGAGTGCTCAGCGGGATATGTCGCGGCAAAGGCTGTTGGACGATGATCCCGGCGACCTTGGCGTCCTTGTTGAGCCGCTCCAGGAGGCGGCGCAACTCGTCCGCCGTCGTCTCACGTGGCAGCTCGACCACGCGGCTGGGGACGCCGACGACCGCGCACGTGCGCAGGATCTGCTGGACGTACACGTTTGACGCGGACTGATGGCCGACCATGACCGCCACAAGCTGCGGCCGGAACCCGTAGGTCTTCGCGAACGCGGTTGCCTGGCGCTTTACGTTGGATCGGATGCGCGTCGCGAGCGGCCGCCCATCGAGGATGCGCGCCGGCTCGTCATAACGCAGCACTGCAACCTTGGAGTCGGCGGTCACTCCGCTTCTGGCTCGCGCAACCCGCCGCCACCGACGAACTCAGACACGAGCGCTGCTTTGCGCTCGATCTGATTGAGCATTGCGTAGATCTTTTGCGTCGTGGTCGCGGCGTAGTCCTCGTGGCCGACCATGGGCAGGTTGATCATCACATTCGCGGCCGCGCCGCGCGCGGCTGCTGATGCAAGTCGCGCAGCCACTTCGAGGTCGCTCGACGCGTTGAGATTGCTGCGTCCCGCCATCGCGACTATGTCATCGAGCAGCCGCGCACACTCGTCGACAACGCTCAGCGGCACTTCCGTCGAGGCGCGCGCGGCGACACGCGTGGCGGCTTCACGCGCGGCCTGCTCCTCGACGCTGTCCTTGGGCATCTTGCGGGCGGCGGCGAAGCCCGCGTACGCGCGCGCGTCGTCGTCAGCCAACTCCAGAAGCACCGTGCGTCCGCGCTCCCCGGTCGCGAGCGCGCGGCTATGCGTCGTCTGAAACGCGGCGTATTTGGGACGATCCACGCTGAGCCGCGCGACCATCGCCAACAGGCTCCCGGCGAAACTGCCGGCGAACGCCGATGCGCTGCCGCCGCCGGGCACGGGCTCAGCCGACGCCAGGCGTTCCGAAAACTCGGTCAGCGTCAGTTCGGCTAGTGATTTGGGCGGAGTATCCACGCGGGCGATTGTCGCACTGGACACTCGCGGTGTTCGTGCACGATTAAGCCGCTTCGCGACCCTCGAGCAGCCAGCGGCGGCCGCGCTTCTCAAAAGACAGGCGCAGCCACGAGTCTCGAGTGCGGACATCGAAGATGCGCCGCGGGCCCTGCGCAACGGGATAAGCCGCCAGCTCATCGCGCACCTGGGCGATCTCGATCACCCGCACGTTCTCGTTGGCGATGCGGATCTGACGCGGCCGACCATCGAACAGGCCGGTCTTAACGTCGATCTCAGTAGGGGTCACACGCACGATTGCCACTTTGTCGCCTCCACGGCATAGAACATCTGTTCACATAACCTATCGAACAGGCGTTCGAATGTCAACAGTCTCGTTCCTCTTGCCTGCGACCAGTTTTCAGGCCCCTTGTGACACCTAGTGCGTCACGCGTCGTCGCGGTCGCGTTCTATTAGAGGCAAACGACGCGGGTCGCGCTCGAACCCTTCGCGCACCCCAGCGTCCATCAGCCGCGCGCGCTTGATCGAGCGCGAGCCGTATTTGAGCCGTACCTCGTCGGCCGCGGCCTGAGCTTTGCGGCGGCGGTCGTCCGTCTGGCCGAACAACGCCATCTGGCTCTCCCCGGTCAATCCGCTCGCGGCGACACCCAGCAAGCGCATCACCTTGCCCTTGACCTCCTTCCTGGTCAGCACGACCGCGGTGC
The DNA here is from genome assembly GCA_040007155.1 of Chloroflexota bacterium. Classification (GTDB taxonomy): domain Bacteria; phylum Chloroflexota; class Limnocylindria; order Limnocylindrales; family CSP1-4; genus JALYGJ01. Next base: position 1,980 of record JBDTVN010000040.1, on the reverse strand, counting down.
GCCAGATGAGGTCGGTCGAATCGGTCGGTTCATCAAGTGTCTTCTGGCGCGTGATAGTGACGAAGTCGCGGTCACGGATCTTGACCCCGACCGTCCAACACAGGATGTGATCGTCGCGCAGTCGCCGGGCGACGCCCTCGCTCAAAGCCAGGAGTGTCTGTTCGAGAACTTCCCAATCGCCCGTGTCGGTATCGAAGGTGGTCTCCTGGCTCACCGACTTGGCACCCTCGTGCCCACCGACCACCGTGTCGCCCACGCCTTGCGCGCGCAGCGCCAGATCGCCACCGTGCTTGCCGAAGCGGCGCACCAGCACGTCCTGGGGCAGAGCCGCCAGGTCGCCGATGGTGCGTACGTTGTAGTCGGCCAGACCCTTGCGCGTGCTCGCCCCGACGCCCCACAACCTTTCGATTGGGAGCGGCGCCAAGAACTCGCGCTCCGTCCCGGGCGGAACGACGACGAGACCGTCCGGCTTCTTCAAATCCGACGCGATCTTGGCGACAAGCCGGTTGGCGGCGACGCCCACGGAGATGGTCAGCTGTGTCTCGTCGTGGACCGCGGCTTTGAGCTTACGTGCGACGTCCTCGCCGGAGCCATAAAGCGTCTCCGTCCCGGTGACATCGAGGAACGCCTCGTCGATCGACAGTTGTTCGATGAGCGGCGAAAAGCGCCCAACAATCTTCATCACCTGTTTGCTGGCCGCGGCGTACTTGCGCCCGTTGACCGGCACAAATATCGCCTGTGGACACAGCGCGCCCGCGGTCCGCAGCGGCATCGCCGAGCGCACGCCGAACACTCGGGCCTCGTACGAGGCCGTGCTGACGACGCCGCGATCGTTCGGTCCGCCGCCACCGACGATGACCGGTTTGCCGCGCAACGACGGGTCGTCGCGCTGCTCCACCGCGGCGAAGAATGCGTCGAGATCGACGTGCAGGATCGTCCGCCCGGTCACGCCACCAATCATGCGCGCCGTCCGTGCCAACTGCGTGACACGCGACCATCCGCGCCGATAATGCCCGGCACATGTGCGGGATTGCCGGCGCCGTGACTCTCGATGGCCGCCCGATCGACGCGGGCCTCGCGGCGCGCATGCGCGACCGGATCGTCCATCGCGGACCGGATGGAAGTGGCGAATTCGAAGCACCCGGCGTCAGCCTCGCGGCGTGTCGCCTCGCAATCGTCGATCTGGAGCCGCGCGGCTTGATGCCGATGTCGAGCGCCGACGGTCGCTTCCACATCGTCCATAACGGCGAGATCTACAACCGGCCCGAGCTCCGCGACGAGCTCCTGGCTCGTGGCACTGAGCTGCGCACGACTACCGACACCGAGGTCATCCTCGCCCTCTACGCCCTCGAGGGCGCGGCCATGCTCGACCGACTCGACGGCATGTTCGCCTTCGCCATCTGGGACTCGGACCGCCACGAACTGTTCGCGGCTCGAGATCGAGTTGGCGAAAAACCCTTCTTCTTCGCGCACGAGGGCGGCCGCTTCCTGTTCGCATCCGAGCCTAAGGCGCTCTTTGCGGCCGGCCTGAAGGCCGAGTTCGACGACGCCACCTGGCTTGAGCTGCTCACGTTCCGATCGGTCGTGGGCGAGCGAACCGTATATCGCGGGGTCAGCAGCCTGCTGCCGGCGCACTGGTTGCGCGCCGGGGCAAGCGGCGTGCAGACGGGACGCTGGTGGCAGTTTCCGACGTCCGGTGCGGCGCCGGCCAAAGGCTCATTCGGACCACTCTCCCGAAACCGTTCACTCTGGTCCGTTATCAGCCCATGATGGATCGATCTCCGTTCGCTGTCGCCACTGCGGTGGCGGCACCCGCGACCGCTCCAAATTTCGCAAAAGATCTTTTCATCGCCAATGCGTGGGGCGACGGCCTGCCGATGTGGCCGGCGACCGCGCAGCGCGTGAACTGGATATTGCGCGGCGCCGTACTGCCGCGCGCGCATGTGCTCGGCAAATTTCCGCCGCGCGGCGCTGTCGTTA
>JBDTVN010000039.1:0-9898 GCA_040007155.1 Chloroflexota bacterium | reverse complement strand
CGCCCAGTCCGACGCCATCGCCCAGTCCGACGCCATCGCCCAGTCCGACGCCATCCCCAACCCTGCCGCCGCCAGGAGACAACGAGCGTGTCGTTGATATCGTGAACATTGGGGTCGACCAGCGCTCAGACCCGGCCGGCGTCCAGCGCAGCGTTCAGTTCAAGGTGGATGGCCCGAGCATCATCAGCGCGCAGCTATCCGGGGTTGACAGCGGAAAGATGCGCCTGTGCCTGGTGCGCAACGATCCTCCACAAAAGCAATGCATCGTCGTTCACAGCGGCACGCTAACGATCCCGGTCTACGACGCCGTTCAGAGTGAATGGAATCTCACATTGCTCGGCTCTTCCGGTGTGCCCGGCCAGTACGGCACGGTGACGCTCCGCTTCAATTCGGTCACCCCAACGATCACGCTGGAGAGCTTCCGCTTCAACGGAACCGACGACCCGCACTACAACGGCTTCATGGTCCTCTTGGACGCAGGCTCAGCAGGCAATCTAACGTTTCATGCCGAATTTGATGGTGTCCAGAGCTCGTATCAATGGCACCTCAATGTGGCCAACGATGACATCAACGTGGTCGATGAGACTGACGGGCCGTCATCGTCGGTCGATCGCACTGCCGCGCTCAGCGCAGGCCCCAGGTACTCAGTCATTTTCGAGGAGCCGGAGCCAGCGGCAGCCTTATCCGCCTTTGTCAACGCCACGTTCTCCTGGCCCTAGGGCAGCGTCACCTCTGTGGCGCGTACCAGCGCGTCGAGCCAGAGCACGCCGATGATCGTCTTGGCGTCGTGGACCTCGTCGTTCGCAACCAGCGCCAGCAGCTCTGGCAGGGCAAGCGTTTCGACTAACAAGCGTTCGTCGGGGTCGGGTCCGCGGTGGTCTGGATCGGGCGTCAAGTCGGTCGCCAGGTATAGCGTCATGTGCTCGCTCGCAAATCCGGGCGCGGTGTAAAACGCGCCCAGTCGGCGCCAGTTCGCGGCGCGATAGCCCGTCTCCTCCGATAGCTCGCGCGGTGCCGCGACGGCCGGGTCCTCGATCGAGCCGTCGTCGAGCCTGTCCAGCGTCCCGGCCGGCAACTCGAGCAACACGCGCTGGGCGGCGTGTCGGTACTGCCGTACCAGCAGGATCCGGCCATCGGGCAGGATGCCAAGGACGGTCACCGCACCCGGGTGCAGAACGACGTCGCGGGCGTGTTTTCGGCCGTCCGGCGTCTCGATCGTGTCGGCCACGATCTCCATGTATGTGCTCTTACGCACCACTTGTCTGTCGACCAGCTTTTCGGTCAGGTCAGATTCACGCTCAACGGGCATCGTCGGCAGTATGCCAGTTGGCGTCCCAGGACTTCCTTCTCATGGCGAACAGCCACATGGCCGACTTATGTTGTCGACCTCGACGACATCTTCGTGTCGTGTGACTGGAGATCAAACCAATGGCTAACGTCCGGCAGATTGGCCTCAGCCTGCTTGTGCTGGCGGCCTTCGTGCTCGTTGTCGCTGCTCCGTTCAGGTGGTGGGCTTAACCACCTCCGGGCAGCACTGATCCCGAGTTCGTCGCTCAGCGCAGAGCAGGGCGGCGCACACCACTAATGACCGGCAACGGCGCGCAGAGACGCGCCGTTCCGTATATCTGGAGGCTGCGCTAGGCGCACTGACGCGATGCTTCTGCTGTATTCGGTGATCCTCGGCCTGGTGGCCGGACTCGTGAGCGGCGGCAAGTTTGCCGCCCTGGGTTCGACCCACATCAGGTTGTGGCCGGTAGCGTTAATCGGCCTTTTCGCTCAGCTTTTGCTGTTCAGCTCGCCGGTGGCCAGCGTCGTCGGGCCGTGGGGTCCGTCGCTCTACGTGGTCAGCACGGTCGTGGTGCTGATGGCGCTCGTTTACAACCTTCGCCAACCGGGTTTCTGGCTGATCATCGTGGGCGCGCTGTGCAACTTCGCGGTCATCATCTTGAACGGTGGCCAGATGCCGGCGTCAGCTGAGGCTTGGGCGGCGCTCAATGGCCTTGTCGCTGTGCCCACCACCGAGTTCAGCAACTCAGTTCTGGCAGGATCAAACACCGTCCTTGCGTTTCTGGGCGATAACTTCGTCCTGCCGCGACCAATCCCATTGGCCAACGTTTTTTCGATCGGCGATGTGCTGATCGGCTTTGGCGGAGCCCTCTTCGTATTCCAGGCGATGCACGGACGCGTGTTGCCACGGCTGCTGCGACCGCTGTCATCACCCACCGAGCTGCCCACGAAACCCGCGCCGCGTCACGCGCCGCGCCCGGAGGCCAAGCCGACGCATGGTTGAACGCCGGCAGGACGTGATTGCCGGGGCGCTCGATGAGCTGTGTAGGGCGGTCGCCGCGGACGCTGGCGCGTCGCTCTATCTCGATGACGGTGATGGCGCGCTGCAGCGCGTCGCTGCAATTGGCAGCGGCGGCATCCGGCCCCCGCGCCTCGTTGACTATCTGCGCGACGAGAACCATGAGCAGCGCAGCCTGGCGCTGGCCGTGCCCGGCACGCCATCAGGCGTCCTCGTCGTAAGCCGCAAAACGGGCGCCAATTTCACGCAGCAGGACCGCGCTGTCGCGCGGCTGCACGTGCGCCGTCTCGCCCAAGGATCGCTCGTCACGGGAGCGCCGCTGACCCGATCGGCCTGGACGCGCCAGCTCGAAGCCATTCAGCGCATCGGCGCGCGATTGAACCGCCTGGGATCGACCACCGAAGTGGGCGCAACGATCTGTCGCGGAACGTTTGATATCACCGACACCGACGAGGCGCACGTCCTCCTCGCCGACGATCACGGCTACCTCCAGCCGCTGGCGCAACAGACGCGCGCAGGCGCGTCACCTGCGGCGCTGCCCCCTGACGGCGCGATCGCGCGCCATATTGCCCGCGCCCTGGCCTCGTCCGCGCCGGTACTGGAGCGGAGCGTCGCCGATGCCGGCTTCGATCGCGCCGGGGCGCACTCCCTGCTGATCGTGCCGCTCCTCCACGAAGGCCACGTGAATGGCCTCCTGTGCCTGCTCGCTCAGCGTGAGGGACGCTTCGACGACGACCACGCGTGGCTGCTGCAGATCCTCTCAGACCAGGCCGCGGTCGCGATCGAAAATGCACGGCTGCTGCGCCGCCGCGACGAGCTCGTCCGGGAGCTGGCCGGGCTGCTCGAGGTCAGTGAGGCGGCCGGCGCGGCGGCGGACGAGCACCAGCTCGCGCTGTCGCTTGCCGCGCGGATGCGCCGCGCCGCTGAGACGGATGGCGCACGGGTCAGCCGTTGGGAAGAGGGCTCGACCGTGTTGCGCGTCCTGGGCCGCGATGGCGTTGATAGCGGCGAGGAGAAGGTCGAAATAGCCGACTCACCGATCCGCTGGTCAGCCCTGAAGGATGGCCGGGCACAGATCGTCCAAGTCGATGGGCTCGAATATGGAGCGGACGCGCGCACGTTGCGTGCCGCCGGCGTTCGGACGCTGATGCTCCTGCCGTTGACCGCTGGCGGGCGGACCATCGGGCTGGTCGAGCTATTTGCCGTCAACCAGCCGCGAACCCTCAACGCGTCGCAGCTCCATTCCCTCGACGCAATGGCCAGCCTGACTGCGACCGGTCTCGAACGCGTGCGCCTCGTCGAGCAACTTCGCGCCGCAGCGGACACTGACTCTGTCACAGGCGTTCACAACCACCGCTACCTCCAGGAGCGGCTCCACCAGGAAATCGCGCGCGCCGTGCGCCGACACTCGCAGTTGGCCGTCCTGATGATGGACCTCGACAAGTTCAAGCAGGTCAACGACCGCTACGGCCACGCCGATGGTGATGGTGTGCTGCACAACATCGGCGCGACCATCCTGGCCGAAGTGCGTGGCAACGATGTCGTCGCGCGCTACGGCGGTGATGAGTTCATGGTGCTCATGCCCGACACCACCGCCGAACAAGCGCAGATGGTCGCCCAGCGCATCGTCCGCGGGATCTTGAATCGGCGCCACGCGTTGTCCGATGGCGCGCAGGTCAGCGTCGGTGTGAGTGCCGGCCTGGCCATGTTCCCCGCTGACGGCCGGACGACCGCGCAGTTGCTCGCTACCGCGGACGCAGCCATGTACGGCGCAAAACGCAGTGGCGGGCGCGGGATCGAAATGTCCGTTGCCCGCCCGATTGCGGAGGCAATCGCCCCCGCCAGCTAATGGAGGGCCTTGCCCTCCGCCGCTTCGAACAGCTGGACCTTGTCGATCGGCACGAACAGCTCGACCACGTCGCCGGGGCGAATGCGATGGGAAGCACCCACCACCGCCACGAGGTCGTGCTCGCCGACACGCACGTGAAGCAACTCCTCATTGCCGAGGAACTCGACCACGTCGCACGTCGCCCGGACCGTCGCGCCGGCACCCGGCGCTGCACCATTGATGATCTCGAAGTGCTCGGGCCGGATCCCTGCCGTGAGCTCGGTCGGGCCGTTCTCGACAGCGTTCTTGAGGCTGTCGGGCACGGGTAGCTCGAAGCCCTCGCCGACGACCTTGAGCGACCCATCTTCCGTCTTGGGTGACACGTTGATGAAGTTCATGGACGGGCTACCGATAAAGCCCGCGACGAACTTGTTGACCGGGTGTTGATACAGCTCCTGCGGTGAGCCGACCTGCTGGAGCACGCCGAAGTTCATGACGGCAATCCGATCGCCCATGGTCATGGCCTCGACCTGATCGTGCGTTACGTAGACGACGGTGGTGCGGAGGCGCTGGTGGAGGCGCGCAATCTCGGCGCGCGTCTGCACGCGTAGCTTGGCATCGAGGTTGGATAGCGGCTCGTCCATCAGGAAGACGGCGGGCTCGCGCACGATCGCGCGACCGAGCGCGACGCGCTGGCGCTGGCCGCCCGACAGCTGCTTGGGCTTGCGCTCAAGCAGGTTGGTCAGCTCGATCGTCGCCGCGGCGTCGCGGACGCGCTTGTCGATCTCTGCCTTGGGCACCTTACGCAGCTTCAGGCCGAACGCGAGGTTGTCGTAGACGCTCATGTGCGGATAGAGCGCGTAGCTCTGGAACACCATGGCCACGTCGCGATCCTTGGGGGCCAGGCCGTTGACGACCCGGTCGCCGATCTTGAGATCGCCCTGCGTCACGTCTTCGAGGCCGGCAATCATGCGCAGGGCAGTGGTCTTGCCGCAGCCTGAAGGGCCAACCAGCACGAGGAACTCCTCGTCCTGGATCTCGAGATTGAGATCGTTGACGGCGGTGACATCGCCGTAACGTTTGAAGACGTGGTCGAACGTAACTGTCGCCATGCCAATCCTCCAGAGACGCCGTCAGCCGGCCCCGGCTTCGGTGCAATGCGGCTCGGCCGTCTCGTTGGCTGGCATGCTAGGACCAATTAGCATGCGCAGGCAACTAAAGGAGAGAAACGTGCATAACTTGTTCGCCATCCTGCCTGAGTACAACGGCATCGGTCTGTTGGGCTGGATCATCGTCGGTTTCTTGGCGGGCGCGCTATCCGGTGTCGTGGTGCGCAACCGGACTGCGGGCGGCTGCCTGGCCAATATCCTGATCGGCATCCTGGGCGGTATCCTCGGAGGCCTGCTGGCGCGCCAATTCTTTGACACGAGCGAGGTCGCGGGCTGGGTCGGGGCGTTCATCGTCGCGTTCGTGGGCGCGGTGATCGTGCGCTGGCTGCTGGGGCTCGTTAACGGGCCGCGTCGCCCGTAGGTCCGGCCGGGTTCGGGGGAGGGTTACTTCTTCTTCGGCCCCAGGCTGATCGCGTAGGCGAGGGCCTTTTCGCCCCACTCGTGTGTCGGCGCGGCTGCGACCTGCCAGTCCGGTAGTGCCATGTATTCGCGCATCGGCCGGCCGGGCATGGGCTCGAGCGGGCTGCCGCCGGCTGCGCGCAGCGTCTCCCGATCAGGCTCGCCCAGCCGGTAGTACAGCTCGTTGTCGAACAGGCACATGAACATCTGGCCGCCGGCGAACGCCGCCACGCTGCCGAACATGGGCCGCACGGTTACACGTTCGTCATCGGGCACGACGCGACGAAACGCTGTCTGGGCGGCGAGGCCGCTCTTGGCGTGTTTCGCGCCGGCGTGGCTCTGTCCTGGCATGGCGCAATTATCGCGGCCACACGTTCAAGCGTCTTCGGTACCCGCACTATCACTAAGCTCGGGCTAGAGAGCCTCCCGGCTCGCGGCATGAACGCCGGCTCGCCCTTGATCGCCCCGGCGCGAGCGTCGGCCTGGCTCCGCCGACCTGGAGTTACCCACGTGCGGGACCGGATTAGCCCTCCTACCTGGATTCGTAGTGATAGTGCGGTTATGGATAAGGCTGGCGGCACGTTGTGCCCGCTCCCCGGTTACGCGCCGCGCCGGTATCGTTCGGCGATGGTCGAGTTCAGCAACGACGAGGCCGCGCGGCGCTGGGAGGCGCGGCTCGACGGCGAGCTGGCGGGCTACGCGGAGTACCGCACGCGGCGCGGCAAGGTGATCTTCACGCACACCGTCGTTGACGAGCGGTTCGAGGGTCGCGGCATCGGCTCTGGCCTGGCGAAGCACGCCCTCGACGCGGCCGTCGCGGCCGATCAGCGGATCGTGCCGTACTGCCCGTTCGTCAGCGCCTATTTGCGCCGCCACAACGAGTACGACGCACAGGTCGATTGGCCGCGTTCGCCCGGCGAAGACGAGGAGTGATCCGCAGCGTCGTCGAGTGGCTCATCGCGCATCCACGACTGACCGCTCTGCTTGGCGCATTCTCGATCTCGTTCTCCGGGATCCTCTACCGACTCTCCGCCACGAGCCCTGAAACAGCCGCCTTCTTCCGCTGCATCTATGCGCTGCCGATCCTGCTGATCGCCGCCTGGTTCGAGCGGCGCGAAGTTGGGGCGATGCCGCGCCGCAGCATGTATCTGGCGGCCGGCGCGGGCGTGCTGTTCGCGGTCGACATCATCTTCTGGCACCACGCGGTCGACGCCGTCGGCGCCGGCCTCGCGACCGTACTCGGCAATCTGCAGGTCGTGATCGTCGGCGTTGGTGCGTGGATCCTCTTTGGGGAGCGGCCGTCCAACCGCGCCTTCATGGCAGTGCCGATCGTGCTGTTCGGCATCCTGCTCATCTCGGGCGTGCTGACCCAGAACAGTTATGGCGCGAACCCGGCATTGGGCGCGGGACTGGGCATCATCGCCGCCTTCGCCTACGCGTTCTACCTGCTGATCATTCGCCAGGTCGGACGGCGCCGGGCCGGCGAGCCAGTAGCCATCTCGACCGCCGCAACCGCGGCCGTGTCCTTGATCGCGGGCCTGGGTCTGGGCAGCATCGACCTCGTGCCTGCGTGGCCCGCCCACCTGTGGCTGGTGCTGCTGGCGCTGAGCGCCCAGTCGGCCGGTTATCTCTTCATTTCGTTGTCGCTGCCCCGCCTGCCGAGCGTCGTGACCTCGATCATCCTGCTCGCCCAGCCGGTCTTGAGTGTTCTGTTCGCCGTCGTGCTCATCGGTGAAACGCCGTCGCTGGGCCAGTTCGTGGGCGTCGGCCTGCTGCTCGGTGGCATTGCCCTGGCAACCGTGCCTATTCCCGGTACGCGCCCGTGGCGCCGTCGCGTTCTCGCCGAAACTGGTTCGGCGGACCAGCCCTGATACCAGCCCTAACAAAGGACGCGCCCCGCCTAAGCGGAGCGCGTCCAGTGGAGGAGGGAGCGGCGAATGCGGTTAGCCGATGATGTAGACGACCGCCACGTCGATGGTCAGCTCGGCCGAACCGGGCTGGATCGGCGTCGGTGCGCCAGCGGCGTCGCCGGCGAAGCCAATACCGGGCCACGGCCACGGCGTTGACGCGTTCTCGGAGATCGACTGGACGCCGGTGATCGTCACGCCGGCCGCTGCGGCAAGCGTGTCGGCATGTGCCCGCGCGTCCTTGACCGCAGCGGTGCGAGCACTCTGCTCGGCCGCGGCGCGATCAGAAACATCGAAGGTCACGCCCTGAACATCGGTCGCACCGGCAGACACCGACTGATCGATGACGTCGGCGAGCTTGGTCAGGTCGCGCACGTGGACCGAGACGATGTTGCTCATCTGGTAGCCGCTGATCTGCTGCGAGCTGCCGTAGTTGTACATGGGCGAGACGTACAGCTGAGTGGTCTTGATGTCGGCATCGGCGATGCCCAGGCCGTGCAGCGCGGCGACGACCGCCGCCATGATCCGGCCGGCTTCATCGCGCGCGGCTGATGCCTTGTCGCGCTGGACGGTCACGCCCAGGCTGACGTCCGCGACATCAGGGGCGAGCACGACCTTGCCTGAGCCGCTGACCGAGATCGTGTGCTCGGCCGGGTTGCTGCCGTCGGTGGGTGATGTGGCCATGGCCGGGCCGGCGAAGATGCCGATGGCCAGGCCGGCAGTCGCGGCCAAAGCGACCCACGAGCGAAGCTCCGAGCCGGTGACGCGTGCCTTGAAGAGTGACATCTGGTGACTCCTATTCCTGGGCTATGACGTATTGCAGGCCGGTCAGCCCGGCCGTGAGGGTGAGTGAGCTGGCGTCGATCTCGAACTGGATCGCGCCCTGTGAGCCGATGACCGCGAGGACCGCGGACTCGACCTGGCCGCGCGCCCCGGGGCACGCCATGTCGGTGTGAATGACGTCCGAAAACCGGATTGAGTTGCCGTCGACGACGTAGTTGCCGCCGCCCGCGTTGCACCCGTCGTCGTAGGCGAAGGTGCCGTCGGGCGCGAACGTGATGTTGGAGCTGATACCGGCCGGTACGGACGAGGCGACGTCGCCGCCGATCAGCGTTACCAGGTTCCACGAGGGACCGACCAGCGGCTGGTCGGGCTCGGCGACCGCGCGATCGAGCAGCGTGACCACGGTCGTGCCGCTCGTCAGCGCCAGGTCGTTGCCATCCAAGCCGAAGGTCGGGTCGGATCCCAGGAACGAGACAAGCCACTGGTCCTGGGCCATCCGCGGTTCGTCGCAACCCATCTCAGTCATCGATGCACCGCTGAAGTGCAGCGTGTCGCCGGCGAGGGTCAGATTGCCGCCGATGGTGTTGCAACCGGCATTGGCAGTCAGTCGACCGTCATTGAAAACGAGCCGAATGCGCGTGCCGTCGGCGAGGGTGTATGGCGCTCCGTCCTTCGTCACGGTCATCGAAAGGAAAGTGCGTCCGGTCAGGCCGACCGGTGGGATGGGGGTGGGTGTGGGCGTCGGTGCCACAGCGGTGGGAGTGGGAGGAATGGGGGTGGGTGACGCGCCAGGCGCCTGCGCACAGGCGACCAGGAGCAATGTGAGGGAGGCCAGACCGAGCCGGCCGATGGTGTTCATGAGGCGAATGACGGTGCGCTACGGCTTTTGGGTTCCCAGCGCCTGTAACCTGCGAGCCATGGAACCGCTGGCCGTCATCGTCCGACCCGAACGACCAGCCGACTACGACGCCATCCGCGAGCTCAACGTCCGGGTGTTCGACGAGCCCGATGAAGGCGACATCATCGATGCGATGCGCGGCACTGCCGACGCGATCGACGGGGGTTCACTTGTCGCTCTCGATGGGACCGGCCACGTGATCGGCCATCTGCTTGCGAGCCGCGGCGTCATCGTCGACGACAAAGGCGCCGAGCGAGCTGTCTGGATGCTCGGCCCGTTTGCGGTCAGCGCCCATGTCCAGGGTCGCGGCGTTGGCGCGCGGCTCATGCGCGAGCAGATAAACCGGGCCACCAAACGCGGCGCGCCGCTCATCTGCCTGCTGGGGGTCGAGGACTACTACCCGCGCTTCGGCTTTCAGCCGGCGCGTCCACTGGGCATCGAGCCGCCGCAGCCATGGGCCGACGAACACTGGATGGCGCTCAAGCTTCCCGCGTACACGCCCGAACTGCGCGGCCATGCGAGATACGCAGCGCCATTCAACGTGGGTTAGGCCACGGGAATTGGGGTGGCCTATGGGTTTCGAACCCATAACCTTTGGATCCACAATCC
>JBDTVN010000038.1:0-9912 GCA_040007155.1 Chloroflexota bacterium | reverse complement strand
ATGCTGCGCTCGTTCCACTACGCGGCGTTCGGCACTCTGCTGAACCCGCGCGTCGGTAGCACCGTCCGTGTCGAAGACGTTGCCCGGCTCGAACCGTGGGCGACCGCCTGGTACGCGACGGTCGGCGCCGCTTTTATCGGCGCATACCTGAAAGAAGCCGCCGGCCAACCGTTCGTGCCCAGCGACCAGGCCGAACAGGCGGCGCTGCTCGAACTGGCCATGCTCCAGAAGGTTCTGTACGAGCTCGATTACGAGCTCAACAATCGACCTGACTGGGTGTCGATTCCGTTGCGCGGTCTGCTCGAGCTGCTCGGGGCGCACGCCGCGCCCCCTGCGCCAGGTGCCTGAAACGACGACGCCAGCTCCAAACAGGCTGTCCGACGGCCGCGCCATCCTGATGACGGCATTCCTGGCGCTCAGCGCAATGGGCCTCGCCGTGCTTGACGTACCGGCTCCGGTCCCTAGAAGGGCGGCCAGGGGAGGGCGGGCCGCCCAGGATCGGGCTCCGGGAAGCGGCCGCTCTCGAGCAGCGCCGCCGCGCGGCGGGCCGTTGCGCGGATCTCGCGTCTGGTCAGCATCTCGCCCAACGCCAGACCGAGATCGCCGCTGAGACCAGCGGCGACGCGGCCCACGACCGCGAGCTCGTCTTCGCTCAGCTCAACGCCTGCCCATTGCCACAGGATCGTGCGCAGCTTGGGCTCGAGGTTGAAGCAGATGCCATGGTCCACGCCTCTCAGCGTGCCATCGGTCAGGGGCAGGATGTGGCCGCCCTTGCGGTCGGCGTTGTTGGCGATGGCATCGAACACGCACATCGGACGAAGGCGCGGATCGGCACCGACTACCAGCTCGACCACGTCCACACCGGGATCCGTCTGCATCCAGGCCTGGACCGCGCCCTCACCGAACGGTCCGTCGCGCAACACGGTCGGGGGCACGATCGACCAGCCCGTCGCTTCCGACACAAGGAACGCGGCCACCTCGCGCCGTGCCAGCGTGCCGTCGGGAAAGTCGTACAACGCGCGCTCGCCCTTGATCGGCTTGTAGACGCACAGCGGCCCGGGCGGCGGCTCGTCTTCCGGCCACTCGTCAGCATCAAAGGGCGCGTCGTCGGTGACGCGACACAGGAAGCTCGCGTTGCTCGCTTCCATGAGCCGGCCGACGATTGTCAGCTCACCTGTGCGCAGCAGCTCCAATGATGCCGGCTCGGCGGGTATCGCCAGCTCGACCGCGCCGTCGGCCTCTTGATCGTCCAAGCCAAGCGCGGCTAGTTAACGAGCTCTTTGGTGTGGCCATTGCGGCGGACGCAGAAGTGGCCGATTGGGTCGAGCGGCTCGCCGCACAACGGGCAAGGCGGTCGCCCAGCGCGCACAGCTTCCAGTGCGCCGCTGGCAAAACGCAGCGCGGCCTGCGGCTCAAGCTCGACCCGTACGACATCGCGCGGATCGTCGGTGTCGGCGGAAAGCGACTCGAGCTCGCCCGCGGCTTCGTCGGGAATGTCGGCCCCAGCCTCTGCCAGCTCGGACTCATCGTCCTCATCCTCGTCGTCGGCCTCGCCGATCTCGCGCGCCTCGATGACGACGCGGCCGGCTGCGCCGTCCCAGCCCAGGCTCATCGTGCCCACGCGGAACTGCTCGACGATCGGCTCTGTCAACTTGGGCTCCGGACCGGGCAGCTCATCGCCGATTGTCACGCCGCCCTCCTTAAGGGCCAGCAACAGCGCCGCGAGGCGCTCGGCCAGGACGGCCACCTGGGTCTTCTCGACCGCAACTGAGATCTGCCGGCTGCCCTTGCTGGCCTGGATGAAGAAGCTGCGCTGGCCGGGCACGCCAAGGGCGCCCGCAATGAAACGGTCAGGTCGGTCAAAGGAATAGAGACGTCGCGGCATGGTGGCGCGCACTCTAATACTCTTGACCCTCGCACCCCATCCCGACCGTGGAGGATTACCGACCTTGCAGTTCCACGTGGTTTCCAGCCTTGAGGGCGAGCATCTCGACGCCCTGATCGTGCCCGTCTTCAAGGAGGGTGACGCGGCCAACAACGCACCCGCCGATATGCGCGCCAACGCAGAGTGGGTCGCGCACGAACACGGCGACACCAAGATGTTCGGGCCGCTGACCCACTTGCAGCAGGCGAGCGACGGATCGTCGACGCGGCTGATCGTGGTCCCGGCGGGCAAGCGCGCCGAGTTCGATGTCGCGCGCGGCTGGCAGACGTGCAGCGCGGGTGTCCGCGCGTTGTGGCAGTCCACCGCGAAGCGCATCGCGATCGTGTTGGAGTCGGGCTCACTCGACGCGCAGGAAGCGGTCCAGGGCGCGGTCGAGGGCGTGACCTACGCGATGTGGCGGCCGGAGAGCCACCGCACGACTGAGAAGGATCGCCAGCTGCCGCCGCTCGACGAGGTGCTCCTTGTCGTCGACGGTATCGCGAGCGACTACGAGGCGGCAATTATCCGCGGCAAGTATGTGGGCGAGGCGGTCAACTGGGCGCGTGCCATCTCAAACGAACCGGCCAACCTGATGACGCCGACACACATGGCCCAGGCCGCGCGCGAGATGGCGAGCCAGACAAGCCTCAAGGTCGAGGTGCTGGGCGAGGATGAGGCGCGTGCCCTTGGTATGGGCAGCTTCCTGAGCGTGGCCCGCGGCAGCGACGAGCAGGCGCAGGTCGTGATCTTGCGCCACCAGGGTCGCGCCGGCGAAGGCTACGATCTCGCGCTGGTCGGCAAAGGCATCACCTTTGATTCGGGCGGCATCTCGATCAAGCCCGCCGAAGAGATGCACCTAATGAAATACGACATGAGTGGCGCGGCATCAGTTCTGGCCGCGGCCGGGGTGATCGCCAACATGAACCTGCCGATCAACGTGATCGCGGTGGCCATGTGCACGGAAAATCTGCCTGGTGGTCATGCCACCAAGCCGGGCGACGTGGTCACGAGCATGAGCGGCAAGACGGTCGAGATCACCAACACCGACGCCGAGGGCCGCCTCGTGCTGATCGACGGCATCACTTACGCGCAGCGCGAGGGTGCCCAGCGCGTTGTCGACGTGGCGACGCTCACCGGCGCCGTGCGCGTGGCGCTCGGTCGGCTGTACACCGGCGTGCTCGGCCGGCCGCAGTCATTCCTTGATGAGGTTCTCGGCGCCGGCGCGCGCAGCGGCGAGCGGCTGTGGCAGCTGCCACTTGCCGACGAGCATCGCGAAGAGATGAAGAGCGACGTCGCCGATCTGCGCAACAGCTCCGGTGGCCGCTTGGGCGGCACCATCCTGGGCGCCGCCTTCATTGAGGCCGCCGTCGAGCCTGACACTGAATGGGCGCACCTCGACATCGCCAGCACCGCCTGGTACGAGGAGGACCGGCCGTTCTCGCCCAAGGGCCCGCAGGGCGCGGCCGTGCGAACGTTGGTCGAACTGGCGCAGACCCTCGCAAAGGGAAACTAGGCGGGCAAGGTAGATGCAACCTCCGCACTCGGCCCTCGTGGCCGCGGCGGCGCGTCTGTGAATCGGCTGGGAGATCGCCCCAATCGGTGAAGAAAATCCCACCCGATAGCCGCTCGACCAAAAGTCGGCGACTGAGCGACAATCCTCCCGCGAACGGCTGCGAGCTGACGAGGAGGAGAGAGACGTCGCCCGGCCTGCCGGCCGCTATGCGGCGAGCTTCGCCAACCAATAGCAACACGAGGAGTCTGCTGAAGATGCGCGTCCTTCGAGCGGGAGCTGTGGCCCTGCTGCTCGGACTTACGCTGGCGCCGGTGGCGCTGGCTGACGGTCCGCTGTCCCTGATCACCAACTACCCGGCGATCACCGCCGATCCGGGCTCGACGGTACGTTTTCCGATCACCGTCGTAACCGACACCGTGACGCGCGTCGACATCTCAGTCACGAGCGCTCCCACTGGCTGGACTGTTCGCTTGCGCGGCGCAGGTTCGACCGTCAGCGCCGTCAACACCGCGCCGACGCCGATCAGCTCGGGCTCGACCACGACTCTGATCCAGGGCACGTTCACGGCAGAGGTGACTCTTCCGCCTGATGTGGCCCCGGGCAATAACGAGGTCGTCGTCCAGGGCCGCACCGCTGCCGGTGTGACCTCCACGATCACGCTCGACCTGACGACAGAGGCGCAATCCGCCGGTGCCGTCAGCCTGACCACAGAATTCCCCAACCTACGTGGTTCGACCACTACTAACTTCCGCTACAACCTGATCCTCAAGAACGACACCAACCAGCAGCTGACGTTCGGACTCGACGCCGCAGCGCCTCCAGGTTGGACGGTCGACGCCAAGCCGCAGGGCGAGACCCAGGCGACCACGGCCACCGTTGACGCGGGCGCCACTTCGCCGATCCAGGTGACCGTTGATCCGCCGTCCGACGCGACCGCGGGCACTTACAACATCACCGTGACCGCCCAGGGCGGCCCGACACCGATCGAGGCCGACCTGACGGTCGAGATCACCGGTTCGTATTCGCTCACGCTCGGAACGTCGGACCAGCGCCTCAACGCGAACGCGACGGCCGGTGGCACGAGCACGCTCACCCTGATCGTTACGAACACCGGCAGCGCACCGCTGACTAGCGTCAAGATGACCTCGACGCCGCCGCGCGGCTGGAAGGTGACCTTCGACCAGGACACGATTGCGACGATCCCCGCCGGCAGCACTGGCAACTCGGCGCAGGTCCTCGTAACACTCCAGCCTCCGGCCAACGCAGTTGCCGGCGACTACAACCTGACAATCCGCGCGACATCGACCGACGAGTCGAGCGCGGCCGACAGTGTCGATGTTCGAACGACAGTCGATACCTCGCCCATCGGCCTGCTCATCGGCATCGGCATCCTGATCCTCGTGGCGGCTGGCCTGTTCTTTGTCTTCCAGCGTTATGGCCGTCGCTGAGCCGCTCGTTCCAAGAACAGCCGGTCAGTCGCTACCGGCGATCAAGACACGCGCCCTGACCAAGAAGTACGGCGATTTCACCGCTGTCAACAAGCTCGACCTGCAGGTCAAGCAGGGCGAAGTGTTCGGCCTCCTGGGGCCGAACGGCGCGGGCAAGACAACGACGATCCTGATGCTGCTCGGCTTGTCCGAGCCGACGTCAGGGACGGCCAGGGTGCTCGATATGGATCCGGCGCGCGACCCGATCGCGGTCAAGCGCCGGGTTGGCTACCTGCCTGACGCGGTCGGCTTCTACGGCGCGATGACCGGCCGACAGAACCTGCGCTATACCGCGCGGCTCAACGGCATCAATCGCAAAGCGGCCGATGCGCACATCGACGAGCTGCTCGAGCGTGTCGGCCTGACCAATGCGTCCAACCAGCGCGTCGACACCTATTCGCGCGGCATGAAGCAGCGCCTGGGCCTTGCCGACGTCATGGTCAAGCGACCGTCCATCATCATCCTCGACGAGCCGACGACGGCCATTGACCCGGCCGGCGTTGAAGAGGTGCTGGCGCTCATTCGTGAGCTGGCCAACGACGGCGCTGCAGTGCTGCTCGCCAGCCACCTTCTGCACCAGGTGCAGCAGGTGTGCGACGAGGTCGGCATCTTCGTCAGCGGCAAGCTTGTTGCGTCAGGGGCAATGGACAAGCTGTCCAGCTCGCTCGGCACGGGCCCCATCGAAATCGAGGTTGCGGCGCCGCCGCCCGCGGACGGCGTCAAGGCAGCAGCGTTGAAGGTCAACGGCGTCACCTCGGTCGAGAAGGATCCTCGCGATTCGCGCATGTGGCTCGTGAAGGCCAAGCGCGACGTCCGCGCCGACCTCGCCCGAGCGCTGGTTGAGGCGGGCCACCCGCCGTACCACCTGCGCCGCGTCGGCGACGAGCTCGATGAGATTTATCGACGCTATTTCGCCAACTACTCTCCTGAAGAGGCAACCCCGGCATGACCGCAGAAAGCATCTCGCTGTCCCAGGCCGGCGCTGCCGCGCGGGGCCGCAAGCGGAAGAACATCCGGCACGAGCCGGCGTACCAGTCCGCGCCGTCGTCTAAGGCCGAGTCGGCCCCCAAGGCCGCGCGTCCCGCCGGCGTTCCGGCCGGGTGGCGCGTGATCGCTGCGAAGGAATTGGCAGACAACCTCTCGAGCATCCGCTTCGTGGTGCTGACCATCATCCTGACGCTCGTAGCGGCCGGGGCGGTCTTCGCCTCGGCTGGCCAGCTCAAGAGCGTCGCTCCCAACGCAACGGGAGTAAATTCGCTCTTCCTCTACCTGTTCTTCTATCAGCCGCAGGGCGCCGTCGTGCCCACATTCGTGACTTTCATTGCCCTTCTCGCACCCTTGCTAGGCATAGCGTTTGGCTTCGACGGCGTCAACGGCGAGCGCTCTGCAGGCACTCTGCCGCGCCTCGTTTCACAGCCCATCTATCGCGACGATGTGATCAACGGCAAGTTCGTCGCGGGGTTGGCCACGATCTCAGTCATATTCGTTGCGATCGTCGCGGTCGTCGGCGCGATCGGCGTGCTCCAGCTGGGCATTCTGCCCAATCTGGATGAGGTTCTCCGCCTCGTAGTTTGGGTAGTCCTGGCCGTCATCTACGTCGGTCTCTGGTTGGCCTTCGCACTTCTTTGCTCAGTGCTGTTCAGGGGCGCCGCCACCTCTGCAATCGTGGCGCTTGCGGCCTGGCTGGTTCTGACCCTGTTCTCAGGCCTCCTCGTGGGACTCGTGGCAGGGGTTGTGTCGCCGGTCGGCGACGGCACGGCTGATGAGGTCATAGCCAACGCAGTCACCAAGCGAAACCTGTCTCTGATCACGCCCAGTCGGCTTTTCACTGAGGCGACGCAGGCGACCCTGGACCCCAGCATCCAGACGTTGGACATCAACGCCGCCGTCGCGGTGAACAACGAGGCACAGGCGCTGCCTTCAATTCTGTCGCTCGAGCAAAGCCTGCTCGTGGTTTGGCCGCAATTCGTCGGCCTGATCGCGCTGACGAGCGGCGCCTTCGCTGTCGCATACGTGTCGTTCATGCGCCAGGAGGTCCGCGCTTAATACGCGCGGACACCGCGCCTCGTCCGGGGCGGACGCGCATAATCGGCCCATGAAGGGCGATCGAGTGGAAGCGGTGGTGGACACCGGTCAGGGCACGCAGACGTTCGAGATCGTCGCGCGCCGCGCCGGCCGTCGGATCGAGATAAATACCGTGCGCGGCGTGGTCGAGGTGAGCGAGGTCACGCGCGCCGGAACACCCATCCGCACGGGCCGATTCATGGCCAACCGACTCATCGCGCTGGTTGAGCACCCTGCCGTCGAGGGCAACGCGGCCGGAACCGAGGTCGAGCCGCGCCGCCGCGCCAGTGCCGAGCACGCGCCACGTGGCCGCGCGCGTCGTTCAGACCTGCCGTCCGACGGTCCGCGTCAACTCACCGTTCTTGGAGATGACGATGGCAGCGACGATGGGAGCGATGGCGCGGGCTAGCGCCTAGGAGCGAATCCAGCGGCCCTCGCGGTACACGTACCAGCGGTCGACCACATCGGTCACGCCGCGTACAACGCGTACCTGCGGGTAGTCGGGCCGCAGTCTGTCCTCCAACGCCTCGGGTGAATTGATCTGGTCACCCAGCTCGCGCACACGGCTCGCAAACACAGCATCCTCGGACGGATTGACGCTGATCCGGGTGCTTTCCATCAGCCGACCTGAATATGTCGCGCTATGGCCGTTGACACCACGATCACCCTGACCCTTCTTGACGACTGGCTCGCGTACGGGCATGGCGCAACCTCCACGCAGGATCGTGCGCTCGATGGAGGTTGCTGCCGACAAACTCCACGGGCAAGTCTGTATAGGCGGCATACCAGAGCCATATCAATGGAACGTTCAACCTTGATCCCATAGAAACTCGCGCGGCGCCACTAGGCGGGCTCGTCGAGCTCCTCGATAGGGTCGACCACGTGCAACCGATTCGCTGGTGCCGAATCGGTGGGGTTTTCGTGGCGGTTATCGTCTGGCACCGTATGCGCGGCCATTACCGTTGCGTAGGCCTGCTCGTAGAGCCAGACCATGCGCACTGTCGAGAATCGGCCCCGCGCGTATGCGGCAATGTGCCGTCGATCGAGTTTGTTGATGCGCGAAACGGCGAACACACCTTCATCGATGTCGTCGACGAGATAACCCGTGACGCCGTGCTGGACGGTCTCGGTGTACGCGCCCGCCCGGCGCGCGATCACCGGGGTGCCTGTGGCCATCGATTCGATGGCAACAAGACCGAATGGCTCGGGCCAGCCACCCAGCATCAGCGTCGCCAGCGCGCCGGCCATCAGCTCATTGCGCGCAGCGGTATCGACCTCGCCCCGCCAATCGACGACGCCCTCGTCGATTGCCGGCTGGACGACCCGTTCGAACATCTCCTTCTCGCGGGTGTCGTACATCTTTGCGGCGAGGACCAGGCGGAGACCCGATCGGCGCGCCACCTCGATTGCCTCGGCAATGCCCTTCTCCGGCGCTATCCGCCCGACGAGGAGCAGGTAATCGCCACCAGTCACGCTTGTCTTGCTCTGGCTGAAATCGAGGCCGTGATGAATAGTGGCGATCCAGTTGGCTTCCGGGTTCCAACGCCGCTGGCTCTCGCTGATCGCCACCAGTGGCACATCGGGATACGCGTCGATCATTGCCGCCGCCCCGCCGGTATCGAGCCGGCGGTGAAGCGTCGTCAGCACCGGTGTGCCGCAATGACGCGCCAGCGCGAAGCCAGCCGTGTCGAGATGTGAATGGATGATGTCGAAGCGGCCGGCCTGTTCCCAGGCAAGGGCCACGGTGCCCTCGATGTAGGAGGTCGCATCGACGCGTTCTCCGGCGCTCCAGAGCGAGCGGGGAACCGTTGGCACGAGCTCATACGGCACGTCTGAATCGCCGGGCGCGAATAGCGCGACCTGGTGGCCCCGATCGTGCAGTCCCCGCGCGACTGCCTCGACGACCCGCTCCGTGCCGGCGTATCCGGGCGGCGGGACCGGCAGAAACGGTTGCGAGAGCAGCGCGATGCGCAGTCGCTTCGTGGGTGGCTGCCAAGTGTGCGGCCCCGGCGTCGGTTTTTGATGGCCCCCGCTCATCGCTTTGCCTCCAGGTCAGATCGCGCGGGGACGCGGCAACCGGTCACGCGCTAATGGGTTCGGAATCGACCCTAACCATGCCACCTGGATCATCCATCCCGTAGCGCTGGCAGTCGTTCGCACCTTTAGACCGGATAGCAAACTTCGTATGCACGGTCTTCCGAGCCAGGAGGTCAGTTGACCTTGACCACCTTGTAGGTGACGCCGCCCGCGGGCAATTGCACGATGACCTGATCGCCAGCCCGGGCACCGAGCAACGCCCGGCCCACTGGCGATGCATTCGACATCCGGCCGGCAGGGATATTCGACTCGGCCGTGCCCACGATCATGTACGTGACACGATCGCCCGACTCCTCCTCGACCTCGACTTTCGAGCCCAGATGGACGGCATCGTCGGTGACCCGCTGATCGATCACGACTCCGGTACGAATGAGGTGTTCGAGGGTCTGGATCCGACCCTCCACGAAGGACTGTTCCTTGCGGGCGTACTCGTAGTCGCCGTTCTCCTTTAGATCGCCCAGTTCCCGCGCGGATTTGACGCGGGCGATGATTGCCGGCCGCTGGTTGCCCTTCAGATCGGCCAACTCGGCGGTCAGGCGCTCGAGGCCCTCTTTGGACAGAACGGCCTTTTCGGGGATCGGCTTGCTCGCCAACCGCGACGCGCTGGGCTTGCGCACAGCCGTCTTGCGTGGGGACGCGTTGGCGCGGGCCGCGGCGACCACGGCGGCGGTCGCCTTCGACCGGGCGGCCGTTTGGTCGGCGTCAGTGAGCAGCGTCCCCTCGATCGAACGGTTGCCCCAGGGCGTGGCGCCAAGCGCTTCGAGCAGCGCATCGCTGTATTCCTCGTGCGCCGGCGTCTCAGCCCACCACACGCGCAACTCGCCCAT
>JBDTVN010000037.1:0-9999 GCA_040007155.1 Chloroflexota bacterium | reverse complement strand
GAGCCCACAGGTGATGACCACCTGCCTCCGCGCCGCGGAGCCCAGGCATGGCGCGCTCGTGCGGCCGCGCAGCAGGACGAGGACACAGCGGCAGACATGTACGAGATTGCGGATGAGACCTTCGCCGCGGCTGGCCTCGACTGGTACGAGCTCTCGAACTGGTCGCTCCCCGGCAAGGCGAGCCGCCACAACATCACGTACTGGAGCGGAGCCGCATGGGAGGCCGTCGGCCCCGGTGCGCATGCCTATGACGGGGAGCGGACGCGGCGCTGGAATCTGGCGCGACTCGACACGTATCTCTCGGCACTGTCAGCTGGTCGCTTGCCGCCAGATTCGTTCGAGACGACCACCGACGAAACGGTCAAAGCCGAGCTGGCCATCCTCGCCCTGCGCACCGAGTTGGGCCTGCGTCGGCAGCAACTGGAACAGTCGGAGCTGTCGGCCGTTCTGGACTGGGGCATCGACCAACGACTGCTCGAGTCCGATGAGTCGGCCGTCCGACTCACCCGCCGCGGCCGCCTCCTCAGCAACGAGCTCTTCGCCCGAATGTTGCCCACGACATGACCAAGCCGCGGATCGAGGTTCGCCGGATGACTCACAAGGACTGGCGTGCCGTCAAAAGAGTCCGACTGGTGGCGCTACAGCAAGCCCCCTACGCGTTCGGTTCGACCTACGAGCGCGAGCGCGGCCGTAAAGCCGCCGAGTGGCACCGCTTCATCGTCGACAAAGAGCGTCCCACGCACAACGTGGTCTATCTCGCCCATGACGGCACGGACGAAGTCGGCATCGTCGGCGGATTCCACGAGACGAAAACGAGCGTGATGCTCGTCGCGATGTGGGTTTCGCCGGCAGCGCGGCGCACCGGCACCGGCAAGCTGTTGACACACGCGATCCTCGACTGGGCGGCAGAGGTGAAGGCGCGCAGGGTCACCCTGTGGGTCGCCGACGACAACCCCGAAGCCGTCGCGCTCTACGCGGCAACCGGCTTCGTGCCGACCGGCAAGCACCAACAGATGCACTCGGCGCCCGAGCGCCAAATGTCGGAGTTCGCCCGAAAACCGCGATAGCCCGCTGCTGACTGATCGTCATCGCTGGCCGGAGCGTCGATCCGCACAGGTCCGCTTAGTCGCAGGCATATGAGCGCGGCGGCGAGATGTGAAGCGAGTCGAGCACGGGTCCGGCCGCGGCGAGCGTCGCGTCCCAATGTGCGATCGAGCCGCCAATCATGACGATGACCGTGCCCGCATCAAGATCGAGGATGTTGAGCTGCAGGCGCCTCCCGGACGCGACTGAGAGCGTCCCCGCGGCAACCTCGACGACCGGCCAGAACTGCGGCGACTCAACAGATGTATCCGTTGGGGTCACTGTCAACCGCAGCGCGTGCAATGGGCAATTGAGATCGAATCCTTTGGGCATGTCGAAAGCCACGTCACTTCGGGCGCGAATCTCGTTGGCGATATCGGTGGCGGGCCGGTTGACACCGGCGAACTGGACGGCGATGACGTCGGGCGATCCAGGGTCCCGCTCGATATCGAAGAACTCGGAGCCTGACTGCTGGTGCACCCAACCTGCGCCCACCTCGAATGTGATGCCGAGGCTAAGCACGCTAGCGGCATATCTTCCAGGCTCCAGCTCCATCCCCGCAGCGGGAAGCGGCGCCGCCGGCAAGTTGTCGGCAGCCGGGGTGCAGCCAGGGGCTGCATCGGCCAGGCCATGACAGCCCGAAGGCGCGACGGTCGGGGTAGAGCTAGGCGACGGCGCTGAGGTCGGAGAAGCGCTGGGGATCGGCGCGCCGCAAGCGAGCGCAACCAGGGCGATAAAGGCCAGTCGGAACATGCCGGGGAGGGTAGTCGGGAGCGTTGACTAAGGCCACTCCGAAGCGTAATATTCCGTTAGCACTCCAGCCATGAGAGTGCTAACTACCCGGCGACGGCCGGGCTCAAGGGGAAACCAAGCCGAATGGCGCGTCGCACTGAGCGTCCAACCGGTCCGCTCGATCCCCGTTCTCAACAGATCCTGCGGGCCATCATCGAGGAATACGTCGTAACCGCTGAGCCGGTTGGCAGCCAGACGCTGGTCGAGCGCTACGGCCTTGGCGTGTCTTCCGCGACCGTGCGCAACGTGATGTCGGAACTCGAGGAAGCCGGTTACCTCAGCCACCCGCACACGAGCGCCGGCCGCATCCCGACTGACGCCGGCTATCGCCTCTACGTGGAAAGCATCGCGCCCCGGATAAGCCTCGCGCCGGTCGACCGGCTCATGATCCGCCACCAGTTCGGCCAGGTCGAGTTCGCGAGCGAGCAGTGGTTCCGCCTCGCCGCGGCCACCATTGCGGGCACGACGCACGCCGCCGGCCTCGCAACCCCGGCCAAGCCGCGCTCCTGCAAGCTGCGCCACGTTGACCTCGTAGCCGCCAGCTCGCGCACCGCCAGCCTCGTCGTCGTCCTTGCCGAGGGCGGCGTCAAGCAGGAGCTGATCCCGCTCGAGGCGGGTTACGACCAGGCTGAGCTGGACGACGTCGCGCGCCTCCTGAACCAGGAGTTGGCCGATAAGTCGGCGCGCCAGATTGCCAGTCGCGTGACGGCCATGACCAACGACCCGGTCGCGCTGCCCTTCGCCGTCCGCGTCGCGCAGCGCGTCGAAAAGATGATGCGCGAATTCGATGCTGCAACCATCGAGGATGTCTTCTCCGACGGGTTGCTGAACGTAATGTCCGAACCAGAATTCAGCCAAAGCGAGAAGCTCCGTCGTGTATTTGCCGCACTCCAGAACCGCGATTACCTGGGCTCGCTCGTCGCACGATTGGCGACGGCCGGCGATGTCCAGGTCCTTATTGGCGCCGAAAACGACCGCGCCGAGATGCATGACGTCTCGCTCGTCCTGGCGACGTACGGGCAGCCCGGCCGGGCGCTGGGCGTGGTCGGCGTCTTGGGCCCCACGCGCATGGCGTACCCGCACGCGATCGGCACTGTTCGCTTCGTTTCCGGGCTGATGAACGAGCTCGTGGAGCAGATGTACCGATGACCGACTTTGACCCGCGCAACCCCGAGGCCAGCCTGCGCCGCACCCGCGCGGAAGAGCGCATCGCCGATCTCGACACGTCGCCCACGCGACTGACCGCCGAGCTCGACCAGCTCAAGGCTGCCCTGGAAGCCGCTCAGCAGGAAGCTGCCGAAAACAAGGTCGCGTGGCAGCGCTCGGCCGCGGATTTCAGCAACTACAAGCGCCGGACCGAGCAGGAGCGGGAGGCCATGGTCGGCCTGGCCAACGAGATTCTGCTCGCCAAACTGCTGACGATCATCGACGACTTCGATCGGGCCATTGCCAACATGCCCGCCGACCTTCAGGGCGTTAGCTGGGTCGGCGGCATCAGCGCCATCGATCGGAAGCTCGACCAGCTGCTCGAAAGCGAGGGCCTGACCCCGATCGAAGCCTTGGGCAAGCAATTCGATCCGCACGAACACGAGGCGATCGCCCAGGAAGATCGGCCGGGTGTGCCCGAAGGCACCGTCGTCGCCCAACTCCAGAAGGGCTACCGAATACGCGATCGGGTGCTCCGACCAGCAATGGTCGCCGTCGCCCGCCACACAACCACCGACAACCAACCTGAAACCAATTCCGGAGGACTCAACTAACCATGGGCAGGATCATCGGCATCGACCTGGGTACGACCAACTCGGTCGTCGCAGTCATGGAGGGCGGCGAGCCGACCGTCATCCCCAGCGCAGAGGGCGGTAGGACCGTCCCGTCGGTCGTTGGCTTTACCAAAAACGGCGAGCGCCTGGTCGGCCAGGTGGCCAAGCGGCAGGCGATCACCAACCCGGCTAACACCGTTTATTCGATCAAGCGCTTCATGGGCCGTCGCTGGGACGATCCAGAGGTCAAGCGCTCGATCGGCCTTGTCCCGTACAAGGTCGAAAAGGACGGCAACAGCGACGGCATCAAGGTCGCGCTGAGCGACGGCAAGGGCTACACCCCGCCCGAGATCAGCGCGATGATCCTGCAGAAGCTAAAGACCGACGCCGAGGCGTACCTGGGCGAAAAGATCACAGAGGCGGTCATCACGGTACCGGCCTACTTTGACGACACGCAGCGCCAGGCGACCAAGGACGCTGGCCGCATTGCCGGCCTCGATGTCAAGCGCATCATTAACGAGCCCACCGCTTCTGCCCTGGCCTACGGCCTCGACAAGAAGAAGGACGAGCAGATCGCCGTGTACGACCTGGGCGGCGGCACGTTCGACATCTCGATCCTCGAGCTGGGCGACGGCGTCTTCGAGGTCAAGGCGACCAACGGTGACACCCACCTTGGCGGCGACGACTTCGACCAGCGCGTCATCGAATGGCTGCTGAGCGAGTTCAAGAAGGACCAGGGCATCGACCTGTCCAAGGACCAGCAGGCGCTGCAGCGGCTCAAGGAAGCGTCCGAGAAGGCCAAGATCGAGCTTTCGTCGACGGTGACCACGGAGATCAACCTGCCGTACATCACAGTCGACGCGGACAAGAACCCCAAGCACCTCGTCATGACCCTGTCGCGCGCGAAGCTCGAGGACCTGGTCGCTGACCTGGTCGAGCGGACACGCGGCCCGGTTGAGGCGGCCTTGAAGGACGCCGGTCTCAAGCCGGCCGATATCGACGAGGTCATCCTCGTCGGCGGTCAGACGCGCATGCCGGCCGTCATCGAGGCGGTCAAGAAGATGTTCGGCGGCAAGGAGCCGCACAAGGGCGTGAACCCGGACGAAGTCGTGGCCATTGGCGCCGCGATCCAGGCCGGCGTTCTGGCGGGCGACGTCAAGGACGTGCTCCTGTTGGACGTCACGCCGTTGTCCCTGGGTATCGAAACCCTGGGCGGCGTCATGACCAAGCTCATCGAGCGCAACACGACCATCCCGACGTCCAAGTCGCAGACCTTCTCGACAGCGTCTGACAATCAGCCGCAGGTCGAGATCCACGTCCTCCAGGGTGAGCGCGAGATGGCCACCGACAACAAGACGTTGGGCCGGTTCATCCTCGACGGCATTCCGCCGTCACCCCGGGGCGTGCCGCAGATCGAGGTCACCTTCGACATCGACGCGAACGGCATCCTCGACGTCAAGGCCAAGGACCGCGCCACGTCGCGCGAGCAGCAGGTGCGCATCACGGCGTCCTCGATGCTCTCCAAGAACGACGTCGACCAGATGGTCCGCGACGCGCAGGAGCATGCCGAGGAAGACCGCAAGCGGCGCGAGGTGGTCGACACGCGTAACGACGCCGATCAGCTCGCCTTCCAGGCCGAGCGGACACTCCGCGACCTGGGCGACAAGGTCAACTCAGAGGACAAGGCCGACGTCGAGACCAAGGTCGCGGCTCTGCGCGAGGCCCTCAAGACCGATGACGTGGAAGCGATCCGCTCCAAGATGACCGAGCTCTCCGCGTCACTGCAGAAGGTCAGCACGGCTGCCTACCAGGCCGCTTCGCCGACCGGCAATGACGGTAACGGCAGCGCCACGGATGGCGCTCCGGAAGCGGAGCCGGCCGGTGGCGCTGAGGGTGGCGCTGCGGGTGGCGCCGAGGAAGAGGCCGTCGAGGGCGAATTCAAGGAGGTCTAACCCTCCGCGCAACGCACCCAAATCAAGGACGCCGCCGGCACTTCGCCGGCGGCGTTTCCGATTCCACTGAGTTAGCCGTCGCTGGGGGAGTGGCGCCTGCGGTTGAGGGAAATCCAGGCTTCCGGGTCGGTAGTCAATTCGCGTACAGGGTCGGGCAGATCGTTGTCGACCAGGTCCTGGAGGCTCGTCGTCTCGAGCACTCGACGGAGCGAAGCGCGGACCGCAACCCAGACGTCCTGCAACGCCTTGGCTGCGCCCTCGTAGCTGACCTGCTCGACACGCTCGCCGCGGACCGTGGCCATTGGGCCATCAACCGCGCGGATGACGTCGGCGATGCTGATGTCCGCCGCCGGCCGCGCCAACGCATAGCCGCCTTCGGCGCCGCGCGTGCTCTTGACTATGCCCGAGTGCTTGAGGTCGAGCAGGATCGTCTCGAGGAACTTCGACGGGATGCCCTGGGCAGCCGCGATCTGCTCGCGCTTGCGGTGGCCGCTCTCTCCGGCCGCGGCAAGTTCCGCGGCGGCTCTAACGGCATAGTCGGACTTGGCAGAAACCCTCATTCCTAGTCAATTGTGGGGGATTGAGGGTGAGGGTGGCGATTGGCCCGTCGCAGGACGCAGCGCGATACCATGCCGCGGTGTCCGACCCCGTGTCCGCAACGCCTGTTAAGGCTGCCCGCGAACCTCTGATCCGCGCCCGTGGCT
Organism: Chloroflexota bacterium; assembly: GCA_040007155.1. GTDB lineage: Bacteria > Chloroflexota > Limnocylindria > Limnocylindrales > CSP1-4 > JALYGJ01. Next base: position 3,708 of record JBDTVN010000037.1, on the reverse strand, counting down.
TGACCAAAAAGTTCGGCACGTTCGTGGCTGTCGACGAGATCGATTTCGACGTTGCCCCGGGCGAGGCGTTCGGCTTCCTGGGCCCCAACGGCGCGGGCAAGACCTCGACGATGCGCATGATCGGCGCGGTGTCGCCGCGCTCTGGCGGTCAGCTATCAGTCCTCGGCACCGACCCAGACAAGAACGGCGCAGGCATTCGGGCGCGACTGGGCGTTGTGCCGCAGTCAGACACGCTCGACACGGAGCTGACCGTCCTCGAGAACCTGCTGATCTATGGCCGCTACTTCGATCTGTCCTATGCCGAGTCGCGCGAGCGCGCCAAGGAACTGCTCGAATTCGTGCAGTTGTCGGACCGAACCACATCCCTTGTTGAGCCGCTCAGCGGTGGCATGAAGCGCCGCCTGACGATTGCCCGTTCACTAATCAACGAGCCGGAGCTGCTGCTCCTCGACGAGCCGACCACTGGCTTGGATCCGCAGGCGAGGCACCTCGTCTGGGATCGCCTCTACCGCCTCAAGCAGCGCGGCACGACGCTCGTCCTGACGACGCACTACATGGACGAGGCCGAGCAGCTATGCGATCGGCTCGTCGTCATGGACAAGGCGAAGATCGTCGCGGAGGGCTCGCCGCGCGCGCTGATCGAGCAGTACTCAACGAAAGAGGTCCTGGAGCTCCGATTCCCAGCCGGCATCCAGGACACACTTGACGGCCAACTCGACGGCCTGGGAGAGCGCGTCGAGAAGCTGCCCGACCGGGTCCTGGTCTATGCCGCCGACGGCGAGGCAGTCGCCGCGGCAGTGCACGAGCGCGGCCTGCGTCCGGAGACATCACTGGTTCGAAGAAGCAGTCTCGAAGACGTCTTCCTGCGCCTGACCGGGCGCTCTCTGATCGAGTAGGTAGAAGTGGCTGCAATTGCCGCCCCGGCGTCTCACGGGGCCTTCAAGTTCCCCGGTCTGCGCAAGCTCGAGCACTCGATGCTTGTCTACCGCCGAGTGTGGCGCGGCACGTTCTTTGGCACGCTCGTCTCGCCCGTCCTCTTCCTGACGGCGATGGGCGTGGCGCTGGGAAGTCTGGTGCCGAATTTGACCGCGTTCGGCGGCGTGCCCTACCTGGTCTTCCTCGCGCCCGGGATCATGTGCGCCCAGGCGATGCAGACCGGCACCGTCGAAGGATCGTGGCCACTCTTCGCCGGCTTCAAATGGCTGAAGACATTCGACGCCATGATCGCGACGCCGATCACTGTGCGCGACATCGTGCTCGGCCATCTCTACTGGCTGGTAGTGCGCATGGCGATCGTGACCGGCGTGTTCATGGTCGTCGCCTTCCTGTTCGGCGCCTTCCGCTCACCGACCTTTGTCCTTGCGTGGCCAAGCGCCATCCTGACCGGCGTCGCCTTCGGCATCTGTATGTCGGCCTGGACGGCGACGCGCAAGACCGAGCAGTCGTTCTCGATCATCTTCCGCTTCATCGTGACGCCGCTGTTCCTCTTCAGCGGCACGTTCTTCCCGATCGAGCAGCTGCCGGAAGCCGTCCGCTGGATCGCCTGGCTCACGCCGTTGTTCCACGGCGTCGCCCTTACGCGCAGCCTGGCGATCGGCCATGACCTGGACCCGCTGACTCTGGGCATCCACCTGGCGGTCTTGCTGGGCATGATTGCGATCGGCACTTTCTTCGCTTTCCGCACCTTCAAGAAGCGGCTGGTGATCTGAAATGGCCTCGACCATGACCGGCTCTGCCGTCACTCGCGTCCTGCCGTTCGGCAGCCGCCACAGCATTCACATCCTGGAGCGCAACCGGTTCATCTTCCGGCGCGGTTGGATGGTCATCTTCAGCGGCTTCTTCGAGCCGCTCTTCTACCTATTGGGCATCGGCTTTGGCCTGGGTTCGCTTATAGGCACCGTTGCCGGCCCGGACGGAGCGCAGATCCCTTATGCGGTGTTTGTGGCGCCTGCCCTGCTGGCCACCGCGTCGATGAATGGCGCCGTCTACGACTCGACCAACATGTTCTTCCGGTTGCGCTACGAGAAGGCATACGACGGCATGCTCGCCACGCCGATGAACGTCGGCGACATCACGCTGGGCGAGGTCATCTGGGCGTTGGGCCGCGGCGCGCTATACGGCATGGGCTTCCTCGCGGTCATGTTCGCGATGGGCCTCGTGCCCTCAGCCATGGGCATCTTCGCGCTGCCCGCGTCGATGCTGATCGGCTTCGCGACGGCCGCGGCCGGACTGGTCGCGGTGACCTTCATGCGCTCGTGGCAGGATCTGGACCTGCTGTTTGTCGTCACGCTGCCGCTCTTCCTGTTCAGCGGCACGTTCTTCCCGATCACGACCTACCCCGAGCCGCTGCGGACGATCGTCGAGTTCTCGCCCCTTTACCGCGGCGTTGATCTCGTCCGCGCCATGACGACCGGAGTGATCGGCATCACCCAGCTGATCGACGCGATCTACCTGTTTGTGATGGGGCTCTTCTTCGTCTGGGTCGCATCGCGCCGCATGGGGAAGATGCTCCTCAAGTAAGCCGCGTTGGTGACGCCACTATCGTCATCGAGAGCCTTAACTGGTGAGCTAAGCGGCCGGCGGCTCACGCGCGCACGTTTGCGAGCTCACTCTACATTGAGCGAGCACGGCCGCCCATCTCGCGGCCGGTTATGGTCGCGCTCAAGCGGCAGTTATTGCGCGTCCTTGACGATAGTGGTGTCACGCCTCCCTACTGATGGCCTCGGGACGCGTCTTGGCTGAGGTAATGTCGAGCCTAAAGATGAGCTGTCTGAAGTCGGGTTCCAAGCCGGTGTCCGTACACGAGTAACGATGCGACCCATCCGGCAAGTCTTCGACATACATGCCCGATTTCCAGCCCTGGGACTGCCGTCCGCGACCCGAGTCCCATATGTTGTAAAGGATCAGCTTTCCATCCGTTGACAGGACATCGATAACCGTCTCCTTGGGAGTGGCATCGCTCCAGAACTCGAAAATGTTGGACCTTCGCCCGGCTGCCCCGAGGGTTCCATTGGTCTGGAGATAGACACCTTGGCGGAAGCGCTGCCCAACCGATTCAAAGGTGATAGTGATCCGCTGCCCCAGAGCGATGGATAGTGCCTCAATCTTCACGGCCGGCTCTCCATCCAGTCCGACAACGCTGCTACTAAGCGTCCGTCCGGGCAAGTTCCTTGGGCTCAAGCGCGGCAACCTACGTCACCGCGATAAAGCGCTCCACGGCGAGGTCGCTGCGGAACGACCGATCAACCAGGGCACGGATCCGGTAGTGGACCGCGACGTTCTTGTCGTTGAGCGTCGCGGGTGCGTCGGCCGGGATGGTGATCTTGGTCGTGTAGCCCATTTTGAAGGCATTCGGGTCAACCGCCTGGCTAAACAGCACAATGCCCGACAGCTTGTTCGGAGCGTCGATGTCGGCCTGGAGTTCCAGTCGGCCACCCCGACCCTGGCCAGCGCTGGGCCAATTGACGGTCACCTCGAACTCGTCTCCGGCGACAAGTGGCGGCAGCGGCTTGACGCTGATGGTGGCGTCGCCCGAGCCATAGACGTCGAACATCGCGCCGTCATCGAGGCGCACCGCGCCGCTCCTCAGGTAGTCGACGTTCTGCTTGACGTTGACTAGCGCTGCGACATGCTCGTCGCCGCCCATTGAGACATCCCATTTCGCGTCGAGCGCCCAGACGATCGCGGCGCTGCCCAGATGGCCCGTGA
>JBDTVN010000036.1:0-10081 GCA_040007155.1 Chloroflexota bacterium | reverse complement strand
ATGCTGGCGCCCCTGGCGCCGCACATCAGCGAAGAGCTATGGGCGCGGCGCCTGGCCGCGCGCGGCGAGGAGTGGTCGAGCGTTCACACGCAGCGCTGGCCCGCCTTCGATCCGGCGCTCGTGGCCACGGACCAGATCGAGCTGCCCGTTCAAGTCAACGGCAAGCTGCGCGACACGATCACTGTGCCCACGGGCACGCCCGCGACCGAGATCGAGCAGATCATCCTGGCGCGCGACAAGGTGCGCGCCTATCTGGTGGACGCCGATGTCGCGCGCGTCGTCCAAGTGCCGGGCCGGCTGGTCAACGTGGTGACGAAGCCCAAATAGGTCAGTGAACAACGGCGGGCGGTCCGCCGGTCACGAATATGGCATCGCCGTAGTCGGGAGCAAGGGCGATCGAAACACTCAGAACCAAATCGGGCGGAGTGACATGCACGTGGACCTGGTTTTTGACGACGTCAATCGATACTGCCTGCACACCATCGAGGTTGCGGTGCACGATCTCGCGCAGCATGCGCATCAGATCGCTGTTGCTGCGTGCGACGTGACGCCATTGGACCCGTAGACCGGGCGGGATCATCCGTTCAACGGCCCCGCGGCCCGCATTGGGCCCAACGTAGAAAATCACGAGTCCGCCCCCAGGGGTCTGAAGGACACCGCCGAAGCGGACTGGATCGGTGTTCACCGCCTGAATGACGTCCAAGCGCCCCTGTTCGATGTCTGGCGTATTGGCTAATGGGGACGTCCTCGCGGTCGGCGGCGCCAGCGTCGCTGAGACCGATGAACCGGGCGTTGGCATGGCTTCGGTCGTCGGTAGTGCAGTTGCCCCGCAGGCGCTCAACAAAAGTCCAGAGGCGACACCCAAGACCAAAGCACCACCGGTCATAATCCCGGAATATTAGGCGTCGAGCGTCTGCTCCGCGGCCTTCTGCTTTTGGCGCTCGCGGTGGCGCGCTGCTTTGGCGCGGTTGCCGCAAGAGGACATGTCGCACCACTTGCGCCGGCCGGCCGGTGAGTGGTCGTTGAACACCCAGCGGCATTCGTCGTTGGCGCAGACGCGCAGCCGGCGCGAGTTGTCGCCGGTCAGCTCGCGCGTAACCGCCTCGGACAGCCGCGCCAAGGCACCACTGATCGGGTCGCCCTCATGGCGATGGTCGAGTGACATGCCGTCAGCGGCCGGGACAAGCTCGATCACGTAGGGCGCGCGCAATGCGCGGTTGACTTCTTTGAGCGCCCCTGACTGTGGCGGACGCCTTTCGACGGCCGCGTCGAGCAACTCGCGCAGCGCATCGCGCACGCGGCGGACGCGCGTCAGCAGGCGCTCTTCGCCTTCTCCATCGGCCGCATCGGCCAAGATCGCGTCGGCCATCTCCTGGTGGAGCAGCGCGTGGTGCTGGAGCCAGCTGACGGCGGTCGGCGCGTCGGTCAGCCTTTCGGTGGCCTCGCCCTTGTTGTAGGAGAGCGTGTTGACGAAATCAAGACCGTCGGAGAGGGCTGCCTGGTGGCCGTGTCGGCCGGCGTCGTCAGCGTCGACCAGAGTGTGTTCGAGAGTTAACGTTGTTTCCATGCCGTAACCGATTATGCACACTTGACAGGTTACGCGCAAGGGCTTATTGTCCGTCTAGTAAGTAACCGTTATATCAAGCGGATGGAGTTACGAAAGGAATGGACGAGATGATCGCTCTGGCCCTGATCATTGCCTTCGTCGTGCTCGCCGCGGTCGCGCAGAGCTTCGGCTCTGACTCCCGCGACTACGAGTCACAGGCTGCCCTTGGAGACTATCGATGATGCTGCTCGAGATGGAGCTGATGGCGCGCGAGCGCCACGAACGGCTTCAGCGCGAAGCCGAGCTCGCTAATGCTGACGCCCGCCGGCTTTCGGCGGGTCGGCCGCAGAAGGTGAATCGGCCCGGACGGCTGAGGTTCCTCAGCCGGCGCTAGAGCCGAACCAACAATTCCAGTACGACCCGCCCGACCCTTCTCCTGGCGGGTCTTTTGTTTGCCTGCGCCGGATTCGCGATACGCTCGGGCCTATGACCAATGAACTGCGAATTGGGGCGCTGTGCTGGAACCAGTACAGCGACTGGCCGTCGATGCTCGCCGCCGGCGTGAAGGCCGATGAGCTGGGCTTCTACTCACTCTGGACGTGGGACCACCTCTACCCGATCGTCGGCTCCGACAAAGGCCCCATGTTCGAGGGCTACCTGGCGCTGGCGGCGTGGGCGCAGGCGACCAAGCGCGTGAAGGTCGGCCTGATGGTCGGGGCCAACCCGTTCCGTAATCCGGCACTCGTGGCCAAGATGGCAACGACGCTCGACCACATCAGCGGCGGGCGGGCGTACCTGGGCATCGGCTCGGCGTGGAACGAGACTGAGGCGAAGGCGTTCGGCATCGACTTTGGCGAGTCACCAGCGGAGCGGCTGCGCTGGCTGCGCGAGGCGCTGCCGGTGATGCGCGGCATGCTCCACGCCGACGAGCCCAGCGCCGCAGGGCCGCGCTACTCCGCTGACGCTGTGCGCAATGAGCCGGCGCCGCTCAACAAGCACATGCCGCTGCTCATTGGTGGCGGCGGCGAGACCGTCACGCTGCGCCTCGTCGCGCGCTACGGCGACGCGAACAACATCTCGTTCGCGAGCGGCACGGAGACGTTCGCCCGCAAGGAGGCCGCGTTGCGCCGTCACTGCGCGCAGGTCGGGCGCGACCACACTGAGATCGAGCGGACGCTCAACACTGGCCCGATCATCATTCGCGACTCGACCGACGAAGCGGTCAAGGTGCTCGAGTCAACCTACGAGCACAACGGCCAGGCGGCCACGTGGGCGGGCCAACCGGCGTCCGCGCAACCCACGGGAACGCCCGAGCACCTGGTCGAGCTGCTCACACCGTTCGTGGCCGCGGGCTACCGCCACATCGTGTTCGGCTTCCCGGCGCCGTACGACCAGGAAACCATGGAGCGGCTCGTCAGCGACGTGCAACCCAAGCTGGCGGCGATTCCGGCGCCTTGGTGAATAGCTTCCAACTCAAGCCGCGCGGCCCGTTCAGCCTGACCGCGGCACAGTCCTTCGCCGGCGGCTTCCCGTCGAGCATCGGCGGCGGCGCCGTGAGCGACACATCGATCGCAATGGCCTTCCCGATTGAAGGCACCGATTCGTCCGCTGCAGTCGAGCTCAGCCAGCGGGCAGCCGGCGTTGTAGTCGGTCGGACTGATGCTCCGTCTGCATTGATGGACAAGGTGCAGCGCCAAGCGGCTCGTTCGCTTTCGCTCGACCACGACGGCAGCGGCTGGGCCGATGTGGGCAAGCGCGATCCGGTTATCGGCCGCCTCCAGGAGGCGCACGACTACCTTCGACCAGCGTGCTTCTACTCGGCGTACGAGGCAGCGACCTCGTTCGTGATCGGCCAGCGCATCGCCATGCGCCAGAGCGCTGTGATCAAGAAGCGGCTGGGCGAGGAATTGGGCGACCGGCCCACGGTCAACGGCCACGAATATGTTGCGTTCCCGCGGCCCGAGCGGCTGCTCGAGGCAGATGAGGTGCGCGGGCTGAACGAGAAGAAAGTTGGGTGGCTGCATGGGTTGGCGCGCGCCGCGATGGACGGTCGTCTGAACACCGAGGAACTGCGCGCCCTGCCGCGCGACGAGGCGATCGCGCGCCTGCGTGAACTGCCGGGCGTGGGGCCGTTCACCGCCGAGGCTGTGTACCTGCGCGGCTGTGGGGTCGCGGACGACGTCCCAGAGAGTGAGCCGCTCAGCCTGCAGGCCGCGGCTGACCTCTACGAGCGCCCGGGGCTGGATCGCGCCGGTTTCCTCGAGATCGCGGAGAGCTGGCGGCCGTACCGCATGTGGGCGGTCGTACTGCTGCGCGTGGGCTGGAATCGCGAGAGTGGCCCGCGCTCTTACCGCCAGACGCCCAAATAGGACCGGTGGAAAAGCCCCGATTGGACCGATAAGGCTCCGATAAGACCTCCCGTCTAAGTTTGGCGCTGTCGCCCGCTTGATCGCTCGAAGTGCCCCGAGTGGTCGGCGGGCGAAGTTCCGCCATAACGCGGTCCGTGCTGCGCCCCCGCCGAAGCCGCTCGGACAACTAGGAGGCTGCGTGGAGCGGGTCGGCGAGTGGCGGATGATTGAACCGGAGGAGCCAGAGGAAGCGGTCGCGGCAAAGGCGACCGTTGAGGTGAGGAAACCGCTCGATCAGCGGTTGGTGGTCGGCGCGGTGGCAGTCGTGGTGCTCGCGGTCGCGGGTGTGGCGATATGGGCGACGCTCCCCCAGGGCGGGATGAAGTTCGACCTAGCGCGTGGGCCTGACCTGGCGCCTGTCGCAACCGCGGACCTCGTGTTCGCGGCGCCGACCGGGGCCGCCCTGATCGTCGATGTCGAAGGCGCGGTCGTTGATCCTGGCGTGCACTCCGTTGCCGCGGGAAGTCGCGTGGCAGATGCCATTGCCGCTGCAGGTGGCTACAGCACAGAAGTCGACATTGCGGCCGCGGCCGGTGCGCTCAACCTCGCCGCGCTTTTGACCGACGGGCAGAAGATCCACGTGCCGGCGCGGGGCGAGGTCGCGACGCTCCCTGGTCCCGTCACTGCTCCGCCGGGCGGCGGGCCGGTTGGGCCAATCGATATCAATCACGCGTCCGCTGATGAGCTCGACACGCTGCCCGGTATCGGCCCGGTGACCGCGGCCAAGATCATTGCCGCGCGGCCGTTTGCGACGATCGACGAGCTCGACAGCCGCGGTGTCGTCGGGCCATCGACTATGGACAAGATCCGCGACCTGATCACGCTCACGCCCTAGGGGCAGGGCGATGAAGCGCTCGTCCTGGCTGGCTATTGGCGCCGTCATTGGCGCCCTGGTCGTCGAGGCCGCGCTGCCGGTCTCGCTGGAGCTTGGCGTCGCCTTGCTCGCGGTCATCGCTGCAGTACTCGGACGTCGCCGTCCCGCGGTTGCCGCGCTCGCCATTGGCATCGCGTTGCTGCTACTGCGGGGAGCAGTCGGTTCGCTGGGGTCGCCGAGTGCGACAGAGTCGGTCGCCCCAACTGGCAGCTCGCATGAGGCGGTGGTGCTGTCAGTCGGAACGCCAGGCGGCGGCCAGCAGCGTGCGGTGCTCGAACTCCGGCCTATCGACGCAGGCCAACACGTCTATGCCTGGCTGCCGCGCTACCCGGCAGTCTTCGCGGGCGACATCATCACTTTCAGCGGTTCGATTCAGCCAGCCCCGACGGACAGTGACTTCGGCGACTTCCTGGCGCGCAGCGGCATCGAATTCACCGTCAGGCCACGCTACTTCGACTTGGCCGGCAGTGATGGATCGCCGCTCGCCGCCCTGGAGGGATTTCGGCGGCAAATTGCGGCGCTGATCGCGACGGCTTTACCCGAACCGCAGGCCGGACTCGCGACGGCGATGGCCATCGGCCTACGCGATCTCGTGTCGCGCGACGTTGCAGCTGACTTCCGCACCGCGGGCCTGAGTCACGTGGTCGCCATCAGCGGCTGGCACATCACGCTGATTGGTGCGGTCGTCGCCGGTGCGTTGGGCGGTCTGACCCGCCGCCGGCGCAGCACGATCGTGCTCGTGGTCATAGCCGCGTACGCCATTCTGGCCGGCGCCTCACCGAGCATCCTGCGCGCGGCGGTCATGGCCAGCGTCGTCCTTGTCGCGCGCGAATCTGGTCGGCGTGGCGGTGCCCAAGCCGCGCTCTCGCTCACCGTCTTGGGGCTGCTCGTCGCCGATCCGGCCACGATCACCGACGCCGGCTTCCAGCTGTCCGCGACGGCCACGGCTGGACTGCTCGCGTGGGCGAGCCGGCTGCGCGGTTGGCTTGCGGGACACCTTCCAGCCGTCACGCCCGGCTGGTTGCTCGAGGCACTCGGTGTATCGCTCGCCGCGCAGGCCGCGACGCTGCCGCTGACGCTGCTCGACTTCGAGCGGGTCTCGCTCGTATCGCCGCTCGCCAACCTGTTGATCGCGCCATTGGTAGCGCCGTCGATGCTGCTGACCGTCATTGCCCTACTCGTCGGCGCGCTGGTATCGGTCGGCGCACCGGCACTCCTGTTCGCGCCACTGACCTTCGTGTGCGCGCTCGGGATCGGCGCGATGGTCGCGATCGCCCATATCTGCGCGGGTCTCCCGTTCGCAGCGCTGGACGTCCCGCCGCCCTACAACTACATCGCGGCAGCCACCACCGCCGCGCTCGTGTTCCTGGTTGCGCGCCGCAAAGCCGATCCGTCTACGCCCAAACCCGAGAAACCAAAGCACCAAGAAGCCCCACCGAGCCTCTCCCGCCGCCGGATCGGCGCTGCCAGCTCGGCCAGCTTGGCTGTCATCCTCGTTTTGGTCGGAGGCAGCCGGCCAGATGGTCGGTTGCACGTGACCGTGCTCGATGTCGGCCAGGGCGACGCCATCCTCTTGCAGGGTCCCGACGGTGGCCGGATGCTGATCGACACTGGACCCGATCCAGATCGACTACTGAGCCTGCTGGATCAGCGCATACCCACCTGGGACCGCCGTCTCGACGCAGTCGTGTTGACGCATCCGCACGAGGACCACGTCGCGGGTCTGGCCCTGCTACTGACGCGCTACAGGATCGGCGAGGTGATCGAAGACGGCATGCTCGGGCCGGGTCCGAGCGACGCGGCGTATCGCCAGGCGTTAGCGGAACAAGGGAAAACGACGCGGATTGCCCATGCGGGTGATCGGCTGTGGCTCGACGGCGCCCGGCTCGACGTCGATTGGCCGCTCGCAGGTTCCGTGCCGCGCGAGCCACCTGACACGGGCAAGGGCATCAATAACGCGTCGCTCGTGATCGAGCTGCACTTTGGGACGCGCGACATGCTGTTTCCAGGCGACGCCGAGGAGGAGATCGATCCTCAGCTTCTCGCCGCCGGTCTTGCGCAACGCCTGGGTCCGCAGCTCGATGTCCTCAAGGTTGCGCATCACGGCAGTCGTACGGCGACGACCCAGGCGCTGCTCGATGCGCTGCATCCGCGGATAGCGGTGATCAGCGTCGGCGCCGACAACGACTATGGCCACCCGGCGCCTGAGACGCTCGCCCGACTCGAGGGCAGCGGCGCGCAGGTATTCCGCACCGACCTCGATGGATCGGTCGAGATCACCACCGACGGGACCGACCTGCTCGCGCATGCTGAGAAGGGCCGACAAGCACCGACTCCCACCATTCCCGCGATGCCACCCGCAGCAATGCAGCCGCCAAAGTCGCCTTACCTACAATCGCGGCGATGTCGGTACCAACGCGCGCTCAGGCTGCGGCAGTTCTCAACGGCCTGATCCAGAAGCAGAAGCTGATCAACCACCTGTCGGCCGCGGCTGAGGTGTGCGCCTTTATGTGCGCCGCGCTGGCGAAGAACGGCGTCGAGGTCAACTCGGACCTGGCCGAAGGCGCGACCCTGCTGCACGACATTGACAAGGGCTTCCCGCTGGACGATCCGTATCGCGCGCTGGGCCATGGCGCGGGCGGCGCGCAGTGGCTGACCGACCATGGCCATGGAGAGCTCGCCCCAGCGGTGCGCGATCACTTGGTCACCGTGATTGCCGCGGCATCGAGCTACGAGGAATGGGCGGCTACCCAGAGCCTCGAAGCGCAGCTGGTCGCGTTCGCCGACAAGCGCGCGCTGCAGGACATCGTCAGCCTCGGGGAGCGTTTCGAGCGCTGGTTCAAGCGCTACCCCGACAGCCCAACGGAGCCCATCGCCTACGAGCGCTACCAGGAGCTCGAACGCGATCTGTGCGCGATGGCGGGCGTGGCGCCGAACAAGGTCAAGCGTCTGCCCTGGGTTGACGCGGCGCTGGCCGCTGCGCGCGAGGCGTGATGACCACCGCAACCGCTGCCCCACCGCTCGCCTATTTCTGGGGCGAGGACGCGTGGCTGATCGACCGCGCGGCACGCGACTACCGAGCGGCACTTGAGGCCGCTGCCGGTCAGCCCTTTGACGTCTGGCGCGCGTCGAGCGATGACGATGATGGCGACGCGAGCGGCGGCGAGAGCGCGAGCGGCACCAAGAAGAAGGCGCGCCTCCTTGACGACATCGCCCAGCACATCGGAACGGCCACCCTGTTCGGCGGCGGGACGCTGGTCATCGTCCGTCAACCCGGCTGGCTGCTCAGGGAAAGCGCCAGCCGCGAGCGCCTCATCAAGATGCTCGCCGAAGTCGCGTCGGGCAACGCGCTCTGCTTCGTTGAACTCCTGGCGCAGGGTGGCAAAGCGACCGCGCCCTCGACCGAGATGCGCAACACCATTGAAGCGCTCGGCGGCCAGGTAAGAGAATTCCAGGCGCTCAACGCCGCGCGCATGGAGGGCTGGATCGGCGAACGCGCGCGCGAGCTCGAAGTGACACTCGGCCCTGGCGCCGCGCGTCTGCTCTCGGAACGTGTCGGCGCCAATGTTCGCGAAGGTGACATTGATCGTCGCCGGATGAGCGAGCTCGCCAACGCGGAGCTCGAGAAGCTCGCGCTCTACCGACCCGGTGGGACGATTACGCGCGATGACATCGATGCGCTTGTCAGCGAGGCCGTGCCCGGCTCGACCTGGGCGTTCCTCGACGCACTCGGCACGCGCAGCATCGCGATGGCGTCAAGCCTCGCTGTGCGTCTCATTAATGATGCGACGCCAATGCCGGTGCTGGTCACCCAGATCCATCGGCGGCTGCGCGAGCTCATCGTCATCCGCGACCACCTCGCGGCGGGCACCAAGCCGCAGGATATGGTGCGCGAGCTGAAGCTCAACCCCTATCGCGCCCAGAAATTGGCCGAGCAGGCACGAACCTGGAGTCAGCCCGAATTGGACGCCGCGCTCCAGGACCTGTACGAGCTGGACCTGCTCACCAAGGGCATCGCGGCCGATGGCTCGCCCCACTCGATGAGCGAAGACAAGTCGGCCCTGGCGCTGATCGCATGGATCGGCGCGCACGCCAACCTGAGGAGGAAGGTTGGCGTTGGAGAAAGTCGAGTGGAGAGTCGGAGCCGCTAGTCGGCACCAAGAGCTCGAGAAGGCGGGCTAGAAGTCCGCGCTCGACCAGGCTTCGGAAACGAGCACCTGGTCGTTCTCGATCGCGAAAGTGCAGCGCCCGTCGGGGATCTCGAGCAACTCGATCAAGTCGGGATCGAGATACAGCTGCTGGCACTTTTGGCACAGGCTCGCGGGAATGCCAAAGAAATAGCGCTCATCACCGTCCGGCAGGCGGAAGGTGGTGTCAAAGCGCGAGCTGATCAGGCTGCGTGAGCAGACCGGACAAGCACTTCCTACGCGAGTCATGCACCGAACACTAGGTACGGTGCGGTGCACTCCACATGACTCGTAGGTACCTATCCCAACCGCCGGATGGGGTACGCATATCCCTAGCGGAGATCAACTACCTGCGAGCAGGACCGCCCCCACGGCGAGGGAGGCCGGTAGTGCCTGGATCAGGAGGATCCGCTTCGAGACGGTGGCCGCGCCAAACACCCCGGCCACGATCACGCAGACCAGGAAGAAAAGCTTGAAATGAAAGGCGGTCGGCTGGGGAGCAATGAGGCCGATCGCAAGTCCGGCGGCCAGGAAGCCGTTGTACAGGCCCTGATTGGCCGCCAGCACTGCAGTCAGCTCGGCCCGCTCCGGAGTCATGTTGAAAGTGCGCATGCCAAGGGGTTTGCGCCACAGCACCATCTCCAGGATGAGGAACCAGACGTGCAGCGCGGCCACGAGCGCGACCAGGACACTGGCAACGATCGACATTGAACCTCCGCGAAGCTGACGGGACGCGGATGCCCGTCGGCCCGCGGAGTCTAGCGGCCGCCTGAGACGCTGCCGCCTTGCACGGTCCCGAATCAGAAGGCCCTCGGAACGGCTACGAGGGCCTTGTTCACGCTCAGATCGGTGGTCGGGGCGAAACGATTCGAACCGTTGAGACCCACGCCGCGGATTGTCGTCCCCGAAGCTATCGCTCGAATGCTACGAAGCATCGCCTAGATGGGTCGGCGCGTATTCGGCTTCGACTGCGCGATGCCTTCGTCCGGCGACCTCGGTCAGTACCCACCATGGCGAAGTACGTGGCCGAAGATCAGCTCCTTGTGGATGGGCTCGGGGCCCTCGA
>JBDTVN010000035.1:0-10244 GCA_040007155.1 Chloroflexota bacterium | reverse complement strand
TGCCCTGCGCCGCGCACTCGATGAGCCCGCGGCATGACGCTCCCGCTCGTCTCACACGAAGAATCGCTTGAGCTCGTCGGCCTGTACGTGCTTGATGGGCTCACGCGCGACGAGATGCAGGCGGTCGACGCGCACCTCGAGGACTGCCCCCAGGAGCACCCCGAATACGCCGAGTTTGGCGCGGTTGTCTCAGCTCTGGCTTTGATTGCCGAACCGATCGCGCCGCCGTTGGCGCTGAAGGCCGCGGTCCTCGACGCGTACCGCTCCGAGGTTGGCACGTCGCCGGCTCGCTCCCAGGTCAAGCCATGGACCATCGATGTGGGCGAACCTGCGTCGGCGACTGCGGCGCCGGCATCACGATCGCGCATGCCCGCGTGGATTGGCTGGGCCGCGGCGGGGGTGGCGATACTGCTCCTGGCCGTCCTTAGCGTCGCCGGACTCAATTTGCGTTCGCAGTTAGATCATGCCAACCAGGTGGCCGATGAGAGGTCGAAGGCCATCGTAGCGCTGACCGCGCCCGGAGCGCGGGTGGCGATCCTGCACGGTTCCGGTCCGGCGGCGGGCGTCAACGGGTTTGCCGCGTTCCCTGTCTCGACGACCGGGGGGGGCTACATGGTCCTGACGGATGTGCCGCCGGCGCCGACGGGCAAGACCTATCAGGGGTGGTACATCGTTGACGGCTCGCCGACTTCGATAGGCACCATGGCGGCAGATGCTGACGGCAACGTGATCGCATCCGGACTGGAAGCTCTGGCGGGCACTGACTCGATTGCAGTCACGGTCGAGCCGCAGGGCGGGTCAGCCCAGCCGACGAGCGATCCGATCATCGTCGGGACAGTGACTACGACCTCCTGACCGGCGCTCCATAAACTGCCCGTCATGGGCAGTTCAAACGTCAGAACACAAGCCGCCGGCATCTTCATTACGTTCGAGGGGCCGGAGGGCGCCGGCAAATCGACCCAGGTACGCTTGCTTGTGGAGAGGTTGCGCGGCGCCGGCCGCGACGTCGTCGCCACGCGCGAGCCCGGCGGAACTGCGCTGGGCGAGCGCATTCGCGCTCTGCTCATGACTGCGCCCGTCGGCGCTCACGACGCCCTCAGTGACGCGCTGCTGTTCAACGCTGCGCGTGCTCGTCAGGTGATCGAGCTGATCCGCCCCGCGCTCAACCGCGGCGCCATCGTGGTGTGCGATCGGTTCAGCGACTCGACGCTCGCATACCAAGGCTACGGCGGTGGCGTCCCTCTCGACGATCTGAGGCGGTTGAAACAACTCGCGATTGGGCCGATCACCCCCGTGCGCACAGTCCTCGTGGATCTGCCGATCGCCGCCGGCCTCGAGCGCCGCAATGCGGGGTCGAGCGCCGAGTTGACGCGCTTCGAGACGGACGTCGAAACGCACGGCGAAACGTTTCACGAGCGAGTGCGCAACGGCTACTTGGAGATGGCCCACAACGAGCCCCAGCGCTGGCGGGTCGTTGACGGCTCGGGACCGCCGGAGCCGGTCGCCCAAGCGGTGTGGTCGGCCGTCGCGGATCTCTGGCGTTAGCAGGCCCGGCGGAGGTCATTCGGGGCCTGCCGCCCCGGGCGCGGACTTTCCGCGCTCCACGGGAACCGCGCCATCGCTTCATCCACATCGCCGCGGAGCGCCTCGCACTCGACCCAGCCGATAACTACACCGAACAAAGCGATTGTCCTCATCGCAACAGGCACAGGGCGCTTGAGGAACCGCGTCGAGGCGAGCAAGCCCCGCGGCGCACAAGATCGGGCGAACAAGCTTTAAGCGCCGCTGGATACAAAGATTGAGCCGCGGCCGCGTCGCTTGGCCTCAGCGAGCGCCTCGCCGGCAGCTATGAGCAGCTCGGATGTAGTCGCGCCGTCGAGCGGATAAACAACCGCGCCGACGCTCACGCTGATCGGCTTGCCCGCTGCTTCGCGCTTCAACAGTGCGTCACGCACACGCCGACCGACCACCTCGCCGCCACCGCCCGGGGCGATCAGCGCGAACTCGTCATGACCGTAGCGGGCAACCGTGTCAACAAGACGCACCTGGTCGGCGAGGGTTGCCGCAACATGGCGCAGTACCTCGTCACCTGCGGGTGAGCCGGCATCGGTGTTGATCTCGGCGAAGCCGTCGACGTCGAAAAGCAGGACTGACAGTTGCGACTCCTGTCGGGTCGCCCGCGCCAGCTCCAGCTCGAGCATTCGCTCGAAGGTGATCCTGTTGGCCAGACCGGTCAGCGGATCGGTGCTGGCCAGCCGACCGATCCAGTCGGCTCTTTCCAACAGCGCGCGCTGCAGTCGTGCCTGGCGGATCGAGATCGCGGAAAGGTCGGCCAAGGCAGTCAGCATGTCGTCCCAACCTTCGGGCGAAGCCTCCTCGTACGCGGCGAGCAGCACGCCCTCGGCGTCTTCGCCGCCCGCCTCATCGGCGGCGACAAGTGGCACGGCAACGAGGCTGTGCCAGTTGATGTCGTGGCCGGTGAAGGCGCTCGCCGCTTCCTCGCCACTGACGGTTATCTGGCGGCGGTCGCGGACGACCTTGGCCACGAGCTCGGCAGGATCGTCGACCGACACCTCGGCATGCGCCGTAACCATCTTGCCGCGCATGCCCGCCTGGGCCGCGGGCACCAGGACGTTGGCGACTGGATCGAGCAGATAGATAACCGCCGCAGTCGCGCCGGTGGCACTCAGTACGTGCCCGGCCAAGGCGTCGAGCTTGGTGTCGAGCTCCGGGCTGCGCGCGACGATGCGTGCCGCTTCGAGTAGCGAGAAGCTGGGGTTGGTGCGGTCCATTGAGTTGATGATAGGGCGCGTCAGGAGCGCAGCAATTCGAGGTAGCGCACTGGGTCGACGTTGCCGCCGCTGATAACGCAAACGACGGGTCCCTGGAGCAGGTCGGCGCGATGCTTCAGCAGACCCGCCAGGGAAGTCGCGCCAGACGGCTCGACCACCAGGTGCGCCTCCCGGGCGGCCACGCCCATCGCGGCGACGATCTCGTCCTCGGTCACGGTCAGCACCCCGTCCAGGGCCGCGAGCAGGTGTCTGAACGGGATGGGCGCGACCGCTTCGGCGCGCAACCCGTCTGCGATCGTCTGCGCGGTCTCCTCCGGAGGCCACGGCGTCAGCTCACCTGCCGCGAGCGAGTCGCGTGCGTCGGCCGCGATCTCCGGTTCGACTCCGAACACTCTCGCGTCGGGCCGCACAGCCTTGACGGCGGTCGACACGCCGGCAGCCAGCCCGCCCAGGCCGACCGGCACCAGGACAACCGGCGCGTCGGTGAGGCCCAGGTCCGCTAGCTGGTCGACGATTTCCAGGCCGATCGTGCCCTGACCCGCGATCACACCCAGGTGGTTGGCCGACGAGACAAGCACCAGGCCGTCCTGGTCGGCGATCTCGTGCGCGCGAGCGACTCTTTCGGGATTGGTCGGGCCGACGAACTCGATCTCCGCACCATCGGCACGCACGCCGGCGATCTTCACATCTGGCGCGTTGTTGGGCATCACCACCAGGGCGCGAATACCCAGCAGCCGCGCGGCCCGGGCAATTGCCTGCGCGTGGTTGCCCGAGGAGTGCGTGACCACGCCGCGGGCACGCTCCTCGGCACTCATTTGCGAGAGCGTGTTGTATGCGCCGCGGATCTTGAAGGAGCCGGTCGGCTGAAGCCCCTCCGGCTTCAAGTAGGCGCCATCGCGGAACGGTAGGAGCGGCGTCCGGACGGCAACGCCCGCGATGCGCGCGGCAGCGGCTTGAAAGTCCTCGAGGCTCACCAATCGGTTGTCGTCGGGAGAATGCACGCGGCTATACTGCCCGCACTCGGCCAGCCGTGTCGGAGGTTCCCATCGTCGGATGAGCGTCGGTAGCGCCATACCCACTGAAATCAGCGCGTCCGAACTCGTCCGCCGGCCGTCCAAGACCGACTCCCTCAGGCCCACTTACGGCTTCGACGACGTGTCGCTCGCCCCGGGCACTGAGACCCTCGATCCAGCCGATGTCGACACCTCGGTGCATTTCGGCGGCCTTGACCTCGCCATCCCGATCCTCGCTGCGGCGATGGATGCTGTGGTTGATGCGCCGTTCGCCGGACTGCTGGCGAAGCTGGGCGGCCTCGCCGTCCTCAATCTCGAGGGCGTCCAGACGCGCTACGACGACCCGAGCGCGATGCTCGATGAGATCGCGAGCCTGCCCGACGACAAGGTCCAGGACGCCCTCGCCAAGGCTTACGCGGCACCAATTCGCGAGGAGCTCGTGGCCCGGCGCATCGCCGAGATCAAGGCCGCGGGCTCGCCTGCATTTGTCGCCGCGACTCCGGCTGCGGCGCGACGCCTGGGCCCCTTCTGCGCCGAGCAGGGCGCGGACATGTTCCTGGTCCAGTCGCAGGTTTCCAGTGCGCGCCATATCGCCACTGGCTACGAGGCGCTCTCGTTGTCCGACTTCACCAGGTTCATGCCGATCCCGGTCGCGGTCGGCAACACGACCAACTACACCGCCGCGATCGAGCTGATGCGCCAGGGCGCGGCCGCGATCTTCGTCGGCGTCGGCCCCGGCGCGGCATGCACGACGCGCGACGTCCTGGGCATCGGCGTGCCGCAGATAACCGCGATCGCTGACGTTGCCGCGGCGCGCGACGACTTCTACGAGCAGAGCGGCCGTTACGTGCCGGTCGTTGCTGACGGGGGCATGCGCCGCGGCGGCGAGCTCGCCAAAGCGATCGCCGCGGGCGCGGACGTGCTGATGCTCGGCTCACCGCTGGCGCGCGCAAATGAAGCGCCGGGCAAAGGCACGAACTGGGGCATGGCCGCGCCATCGCCCACGCTGCCGCGCGGCACAAGAATCAAGGTCGGCACGGTTGGCCCGCTCGAGCAGATCCTGCTAGGCCCGTCGCATGTCGTCGACGGGACGCAGAACCTGGTTGGCGCGCTGCGCCAGTCGATGGCCGCGCTGGGCGCCAGGAACATCCGCCAGATGCAGCAGGTCGAGATGGTCTACGCGCCGGCCGTCGCGGTCGAGGGCAAGTCGTGGCAGCGAGGCGCTTCGCGCTGACCGGCACTGACCCGATAGGTGAGCAGCTTGCCGCTTGGGGCAAGGTGGCGATGCTTCAGACGATAGGTCGGAAGTCGGGCAAGCTCGTTCAGTCGGCCGTTGGTTTCATTGAAGAGGACGATGGCTGCATGGTGGTTGCCGCTGGCTCCGACAATGCCGACTGGGTGCTCAACCTGCGCGCCAACCCGCGCGCAATCGCGACTGTTAGTGAAAAATCCGCCGTTTACAACCAGGCGGTTGAGCTCGACGGCGACGAGCGATCGGCCATCGTGGTCGCGCTGATCCTCAAATATGGAACGCCAGCCGAAGGTCTCGGACACGGTCCGGTCTTCCGCCTGATTCGCCCACTAGAATCGGCCCCAGGAAGCCAATGATGCGTACTGCCGTGCTACGCCTTGCCGCTCTGCTGTTGGCGCTTGCCCTGGTCGCGTGCGGCGGCAAGTCCGCGTCGTCCAGCCCCGCGCCGCAACCGACTGCTGTGTCCAGCCCTGGAGTCCTGCCTACGTCAGATCAGCTGTGCCAGTTGCTGACGGTCGGCGACTGGACGGCCGTGGGCCTGAGTGGCGCGACTGCGCCCCATATCGACGATGACGGACCCGGCACTGGGTCGGCCTATTGCACATACGGCGGCCTGTCGGGCGCGACCGGCGGCCTGGAGCTCGACGTTTTCGTGGACGCCACGATCGACGGCGCCGGTTTGACCTTCGCGACTATTGCTCAGTCACTGCCGCCGTCTGAGCCACCCAACATTTCGGGCATCGACGAGGGCCTTATGAATACCAACATCGACCCGGGTTTCGGGGCGATCCTCGTTCGCGCCGGCAAGTTGGTGGTGACGATCACCCTGCCGACCTCGGCGCAGGCGGGTGACCAACTGACGAGCCTGACTCAAACGGTCTTGAGTCGCGCACTCGCCTTCGAGTAGCGGATACTGCGGCCATGAGCTTCGAGCAGCTGATCAGCGCGGCGATTGGCGCCTTCTTCGGCGCCTCTGGGTGGCTGCTCGTCGGGTTGTTCATGGCCCGCCGCGCCGCGCGGCTCCAGGCGCGCAACGCGGCCCGGGCGGTGTATTTCGAGCTCGCGATGAACACGATCGATATCAAGGTCGCGGCCGAGCACATGGTCTTTCAGCCGCTGCGACGCCAGTCGTTCGATCGGCTGCTGCCGGAACTGGCAACGTGGCTTGCCGCCGAGGACCTCGAGGTAATCGTGCGCGCTTACATGAGCCAGGCGGGCTACGAGCAGGCCCAGCGCGACGAAAAACTGCCCGTCCAAGTGCGCGCGGCGGTAATTCAGACGGTGCTCGTGCAGCATCGCACGGCGACTGACCTGCTCGGCCAGAAGGCGTTCTCTGTACAGGAGCGTGCTCGGCTGTCGAGCTCAGCTCAGGCAGGTGGGTCGGGTGCACCGGTGCAGTCGGTGGCAACAGGGGTGAGAAATGCCTGAGTCAAAGCAGGAGTTCTTCCGGCGCTACATGGTTGCCATAAGCGCCAACGATTTCGTGACTCTCGAGACGATGATTCACCCCGAGTACGTCGCCGACTACCCGCAATCCGGCGAGCGATTCCGTGGTTTCCTAGCGTTCAGGTTTCAGCTCGAGCAGTATCCCGGCGGACTTCCGGCCGACCGGTACGACGAGAAGAAGTCCAAAGTTCTGGGAGAAGAAGAGCGCTGGGCCATCTCGCCGGGCTACACGGTGCTGCCGCTGACCGGGCCGGACCGCTTCACGACAGTTAGCCGGGCGCCCTACCCCGACGGCTCGAGTTGGTGGGTGGTCTCGATCCTGACCATGAAAGACGACAAGATCTGGCACGCCGAGACCTATTTCGCGCCTGAGTTCGAGCCGCCCGAGTGGCGCAAAGGCATCGTCGAGCTAGTTCCGCTCGACTAGATCGCTAGCGCGGCCGGCGTAACCTCATTTACGTGGTCCGCGCTGTTGCACTGGCAATTGTTGTGGCTCTCTTGACCGCGAGCGTCGTTGTCGCGGACGTCTTCCCGATCGTCGGCAACCGATTCGCGCCGAGCGGCAATGGCTGGCGCCTTGTGACGACCGTGGGGTCAACGGTCGATCCGGATGCAAACATGGCCTTCCGAGTCCGAGCGGCTCGCGACCGCGCGGCCTTCACAGCGCGGTGGCACGGCCTAGGTTGGGAAGAGCACGCCCGAACAGATGCAACAGGCATACAGCCGTGGCTGGCCGTGGACTTCGAGCGCGAAATCGTTGTGCTCTTCGGGGTCGGCATCGGCTCTTGTACCGATGGCGTCGATCTCGAGGACGTCGTCATAGACGCCTCGAACCGGCTTGTCTACAGCATCACCAAAGAGCGCAGCCATTGCGGTTTCCTCGATCTCACCGGTGCGATCGTCTTCGTCGTCGCGTTGGATCGTGGCGCGTTGCCGGCGAGCCCCTTCACGCTCCGGCTGCATGCCCAACCGACATGCCGCAGTTGCACCGAGCCCGAGGACGAACTGACCCTCTAAACTTCCAGCACCAGCGCAGCCGAGGAGCCATTGAGCGAGGAACCGACAGCGGGCCATCGGCAGCGCGGCAAGACCGTCCACGGCGAGGTGGCGAATGCCGGCCATCGCGTGCTCGCTCCCGACGATGCCGAGGTCGAGGCCTACCTCGAGGTAGCGCTCGACGCGCCGCCACCGGAGCGATCAACCGACGATCCGGCTCAGCCCGATTCGGTCATCATCCTGGACTTCGGCGGCCAGACCGCCCAGCTCATTGCGCGGCGCGTGCGTGAGCTAAATGTCTACTCGGAGCTGCTGCCGTTCGACACGCCGTGGTCGGAGATCCAGCGCCGCCAGCCACGCGCCGTGATCCTGTCCGGCGGCCCCATGTCTGTGTACGAGGATGGCTCGCCCCACCCGGATCCGCAGATCTGGACCGACCCGGGCATCCCGGTGCTGGGCATCTGCTATGGCATCCAGTTGATGGCGCACCACTTGGGTGGGTCAGTCGAACCGGCCGGCAAGCGCGAATACGGGCCGGCGACGGTGACAATCACGACCGAGGACGGGCTCTTCCGCGGAATCGAGAAGCAGCAGCCCGTGTGGATGAGCCACGGCGACTCCATTCTCGAGCCGCCGCCCGGCTTCAAGCCACTCGCGGTATCGGACAAGTCGCCCTATGCGGGACTAGCCGATACCGACCGACGCATGTACGGCATCCAATTCCACCCTGAAGTCGTGCACACGCCGGCCGGGCGCGACATCCTGCGCAACTTCGTCCTCGACATTGCCGGCGCGCGGCCGTCTTGGACCTCCGCATCGTTCATCGAGACGACGGTGCGCGACATCCGCGAGCGCATTGGCGACGGCAAGGTCATCTGCGCGCTCTCAGGCGGGGTGGACTCGGCCGTCGCGGCGACCCTGGTTCACCGGGCAGTCGGTGATCAGCTCACGTGTATCTATGTCGACCACGGGCTGATGCGCAAGCGCGAATCCGATTTGCTGCGCCAGACGTTCGCCGACAACCTGGGGATGAAGCTCGTCATGGTCGACGCGCGCGACCGCTTCCTGGCCCGCTTGGCCGGGGTCGAGGAGCCCGAGGAGACGCGCAAGATCATCGGCGACGAGTTCATCCGCGTCTTCGAGGAGGAGTCGCACAAGCTCGGCGAGATCAACTTCCTGACCCAGGGCACGCTCTACCCAGACGTGATCGAGTCGACCGCGCCTGAGACCAAGGCCGCCCAGAAGATCAAGACCCACCACAACGTCGGCGGCTTGCCGGCCGACCTGCGCTTCAAGCTGATCGAGCCGCTGCGCTACCTGTTCAAGGACGAGGTGCGCGCGGTGGGGCTCGAGCTCGGCCTGCCGGAAACCATGGTTCACCGCCAGCCGTTCCCTGGTCCGGGCCTGGCCATCCGGATCATCGGCGCGGTGACCGCTGAGCGGCTCGACATTCTGCGCGAAGCCGACTGGATCGTCATCGACGAGATCAAGCAAGCCGGCCTATACCGCTCACTCTGGCAGAGCTTCGCGATCCTCACGCCGGTGCGCAGCGTGGGCGTGATGGGCGACGGCCGCACGTACGCCAACGTCTGCGCTATCCGCGCGGTCACGAGCGAAGACGGGATGACCGCCGACTGGGCCAAGCTGCCCTACGACCTGCTCGGGCGGATCTCCTCGCGCATCGTGAACGAGGTTCCTGGCGTGAACCGCGTCGTGTACGACATCTCGTCCAAGCCCCCGGCCACGATCGAGTGGGAGTAAGACCTCGCCGACTGGCAGCTGCGCTGCTTGCCCTGGCTCTGCTCATTGGCTGCACCTCGCGGCCACAATTCGATCCGCGTCTCGGGCAGGTGCTGCCGGACATCGGGCTGGTGATCGGTGTGGGCCAGGCAGACGGGCGTGAATGGACGGTGGGCCTGTCCGTTGAGACCAACCTGATCTGCCAGTCGCTTTGGCTGGATGGGACGCGCGTCGGTGGAGCCGCCTGCTCGGGGCTGGTGGCTGCGGCGACCAACAACGCGGTGGTATCGCTGACGGCTGGCCAGGCCGACATGGTCGCCGGCTTGGCCGATCCGACGATCTCGTCGGTCGAGATCACGACCGATCACGGCTCCTTCATGACGCCGGTCGTGGAGCTATCGCCGATCGGCCTGCCGGGGGCTGCATTCGGTGTCTACGTTCCGCACGGCACCAAGCTTGGTGAGCTGCGCTTTGTTGACCGACATGGCGAATTGGTCGAGCGCCAGGCCCTGCCGAACACCCAGGTCCATCCTTGAACGAGCGGCCGCGCTTGCCGGTGCCGGGGATCTCGTACATCAAGGAAGAGTCGGTCGCCTTACGTGATGGTGAGAAGCTCAGCGCGGGGATGACCTTGCCGAGCGTCATGGACGACGGCTGGTGGCTGACCAACATCTGGGTCGCGGATGAGGCAGGCGTGGTATCGGCCCTGAGGGCGGCGCCGGCCGCTGGTCCACCGCCTGGAGCGCCGCTTCAGTCCATGGGACCGCGGGTCGCCGGCGCCCTGTCCGGTCTGATCGGCGAAGAAGCCGGCCGGCAGCTCATACGTTTGCGCATGCCGCCCGCTGACGACGAGACACGCCCCTGGGATCGGCCGCTCGTGTGCATGGTGGCGATCCGCTGGGATCCAGTGCGCGCGGCGCTGATGACGCAGAACCAACTGGCGCGTGAGTTGCTGCGCGGCTTCGCGGCCGCAGTTGAGGCGGTCGGCCGCCCCGGCTAGCCCGC
>JBDTVN010000034.1:0-10383 GCA_040007155.1 Chloroflexota bacterium | reverse complement strand
CAGCTCGACGACGAGACGGCGCTTGAGATCGGCATCATCGAAAACCTGCAGCGCGAGGACCTCTCGCCGCTCGAGGAGGCGATGATCTACGACCGCATGACGCGTGAGCATGGGTATTCGGTGCGCAAGCTCGCCCAGAAGATCGGCAAGGACAAGGGTTACGTCGAAAATCGGCTCCGCCTGGCTGGCGCGCCGACCGAGATCAAGCAGCTCGTGTCTTTGCGCAAAGACACGCTCTCACACGCCTACGAGCTACTCAAGGTCGAAGACCCCAAGAAGCGCCGAAAACTGGCTGAGCAGGTCGCGAGCGGTGAGCTGTCGCTGGTCAAGCTGCGCGAGCGGATCGAGGGTCCGCAGCGGCGCCGCGAGTCTCCGTCGAAGACCCACGACGCCACGCTCGAGGCTGGTGTCGTCGAAGTCGAGCAGGCGCCCGCGCCCATCAGGGCCGCGAGCCGAATGGAGGTCGCCACAGGCGACGATACGCTCATGAACGCCAAGGCAGATCTGAACGAGGCGCTCGAGCGACTGGCCGAGGTGCTCGGCTCAGACGAGGTGCTGGGTCAGATCGGGGAGACCGATCGCGCAAACCTGGCGAAGTACCTGACCATCTCGAAGTTGCGCCTCGAGAACGCGATCATCGTCGTCCGCAGCGGGCGGGTGCTCGAGCACTAACTGGCCGACTATCCGGCGGGAGCCGACACCACCCACAACCAGGCCACTCCCAACACGGCAATCGCCGCCGCCTGAATCATCCAGCCGACCTGCCTGCGCGCCGGTCGCTCACTGGCTGAAAAGCCGAGACCCACGAGCGCGAGCATCGACGCGCCTGCAATCGGCAGCAGAGCCGCGGTCGAAGAGGTCGTCAGCGTCAGCCACCCAAGGCCATGGATCAACCCGACCAAGACGCCTATGAGCAGCAGCGAATTGCGCCGGCCGAGTCGCGTTGCCAGGGTTCCGACGCCCGTGGCCGCGTCTACCTCGATGTCGGCGAGAGCGTTCGACAGTTGGATGAGCGGCCCGGCCAGCGCGGCGAGTGGCAGCACGAACTCCGAGCGCGGCGGCAGCTGGCCGCCGGCGCCGTACCAGGCGTAGACCGGCAGGATCGCGAACGCGACGCTGAAACAAAGCCACGCCCAGGCTGTCCGCTTGAGCCGCACGTCGTACACGAGGCCGCACGACAACATTGCCGCGGCCATGACCAACGACGCCGCGCCCCCCGCCGCCAGCGCAAGGGCAAGTCCTCCCCCGCCGGCCATGACTGCGACCGTCCACGCGTTGGGTCGGCTGACGATGCCGGCGGCAATCGGCTTCCACGGTTTGGCTGAGCGGTCGGCAGCCTCGTCAAACAGGTCATTGGTGACGCCGATACAGAACTGCAGTCCGAGCATCCCGACGGCGAGGGTCAACGCCAGGCTCGTTGCGCCACCGGCCAGCAGCGCCAGCGCAAAAACAAGTGCGCTAGTGAGGAATGACGGAAACGGATGAACCAACCGCAGCGTGCTCACACGGCGCGCCACGGGACGCTTAGATGTAGACGAGCTCGTCGAAGGATTCGACCAGGTACTCGGTGAGCTTCTCACGCGCATTCGGCAAGAGCGCGCGCGCCCCGGGCACCAGGAAACGCAGCGAGATCGCTGGCACCATCAGCTCGCCGTCGGCTGTCTTGCCAACCGCGGCGGCGGGACCTCCGCCGGCACTGAAGAGTCGGGTTAGGCCCGCGTCGTCAACCTTGAGTGAGTGGCGCAGCTCCGCGAGCACCTTGAGGACGCCGACGCGGATCGACATGTCGCGCATGAGCTCGGCCGCCCAGCCGTCGATGCGCTCGTCGGTTTGTTCGTCCAGGCGCTTGCGGTATTCCTGCTTATTGCTCGACAGACCGGTGGCGGTCAACTGGCACCCTCCTGCGGGCGCCGATTATCGCAAAGCCCGCCGCCTCAGGTTACGAGGTCGGGTCTCAGGCCGTGGCCGACGGGCGGAACAGGCGCAGCACTGCGATCACGACAACTTCGATGATGAGCCACGCGACGAGCGCCACGATCGCGCTCAAGTCAAGGGCGGAGATGCCGGCCTGGACCTCATCGATGCGCAAGATGCCGCGGAACGGAGCCACGAACACCTCGCTCAAGTTGTAAACGACCTGGACGAGATCGTTGCCCTGTCGCGCGGCCAGCAGCAGGAGCACGATACGCAGCACGATGACCAGCTCGATAAGGCTGAAGATCAAGATGATCGCCTTCTCGAGCACGGCCATGGGGCCCTGCGAGTAACGCGTCACGCGGGTCGATTCGTAGACAGGTTCAACGGGTTGCTCGACCACCTCGGTCGTTGTTCGGTATGTCATGAGGGCGATCCTCCGCGGAAATGCCGGCCTCATTGGGGACCGGCGCAGTCCATGGTCGGATCCGGCATCCACCTACCGACTAAACAGGCTCAGGCCACGGCATTACAGTCGCCTTCAGTCCGAGCGTGGATCAGGCGTTGTCGGGACAGGGCGACTCGTCGCCCGGAACAAGCACACGCACTATGGGCGAAGCCTGGGTACCGGCGCTGTCCACCAAGACAGTCAGCTGGTTGCCGTCGCGCAGTGTTGGCCAGATCGCGGCCAGAGCGTCGCCCGACAGAGTCACGCAGCGGTCGCCGGCCTCGCCCGGAAACTCAACACCGGCCTGTGCCATCGGCGTATCGAACGGCCAGTCGGCGGGCCTGTTGGGCATGCCCAGATTGGTCGGCGGCGCGAGCAGCAGCGCGACCCGGTCGGGCACGTATTGCTGGCTCGGACCCAGCTCGGCGTCGAGCCATGTGTCAGCCAGCGTCAGCTCCTGCCAGTACGCGGCAAAAGCCTCGGGCGTGCCCGGGTCGGCCTGGCACGGGTTGCTCGCGCAGGTCACCGCGTCAGGATTGCCGGTCAGGTTGTAGGTGACCCCATCGACGACCAGTTGTAGCTGAGCCAGCCGATCGCCCGGCATTGGTCCGTCGCCGGTGTAGTCGGCCTTATCGGAAAGAAGGCCCAATCGGCGCGCCTCATCGATGAGCATTGCCATGCCGGCAGGCGTGATCTGGCGCGCGACCGGCAGGATGGTGAGTGGCCCCGGGAAGATCATGTCGATGGCCACGTTGCCGTCGAGCAGGACGCCGTCGGACACGGTGAGGATGGGCAGCCAATTGAAGGTGCCGCGTGGCGGGATCGACTGCGTGTAGTAGGCACGCAGGTAGAACGCCGCCGAGGGGCTGGGCGATGGCTGGGGGGTCGGTGCGGGCGTTGGCGCCGGACTGGGCGACGGACCGGCACCGGAGCAGGCGACGAGGATGACGGTCAGCAGGGCAAGCGGCAGGGCGTGTCGGGTCATGCTTCCCTGAACGCCTCCGGCGACTCTCAGGTTCCCGACTGATACTTCAACCCAATGCAGTCCTCCCCTATCGACTGGGCATCGGTCGAGGTCCTCAGCTTCGATTGTTACGGCACGCTCATTGATTGGGAGAACGGCATTCTCGCGAGTCTGCACGCGGTTCTGGGCGCCGGCCCAGGCCATGCCGCGCCCGATGACGCGCTGCTCGAGGCATACGCTCGACACGAGGCCCGACTCGAGGCCGGGCCGTGGCAGCCATATCGCCAGGTGCTGACCGAAGCACTCGCTGCAACTGTCGCCGAACGGGGCCAATCTGTGCCCGCCAGCGTGCGTACACAGGTGGGTGGATCGGTGGCCGATTGGCCGGCCTTCGATGACTCGGTCGCGGCGCTCGCTCTATTGCGAAAGCGCTTTGGCCTGGCGGTGATCACCAACTGTGACGACGACCTGTTCGACTTCTCCGACGAGCGGCTTGGCCGGCCATTTACCTGGCGGATAACTGCGCAACAAGTCGGCTCGTACAAACCTTCAAAGCGCAACTTCCAATTCGCGTTGCAGCGCATCGGCCTGTCGCCCGAACGGATCGTGCATGTTGCGCAGAGCCTTTATCACGACCATGTGCCGGCCCAGGCAATGGGTCTCAAAACGGTGTGGGTCAACCGGCGCCACGACCGCCCGGGTTTTGGGGCGACGCCCGCGGCTTCGGCTCGGCCCAACCTGACGGTGCCTGACATGGCGACCCTGGCGGCAGGCGCGGTGGGGACGCCGAAGGACACCGAGTGAGAGGTGGCTCCGGCGGTAGGACTCGAACCTACGACCAAGCGGTTAACAGCCGCCCGCTCTACCACTGAGCTACGCCGGAACGAAGAGCGCGTCGCCCGGCGCAGATCACCGGGGAGCGGCGCGAATTATAGGGCCAGCGCGCCCAGCGCCCGCCGCGCTCATACTGCCGCTCGATGAGCCTGATCAGCGCCGATGAGCTTGCCGCGCGACTCGACGATCAAGCCGCGTCGTTGCGGCTGCGCGTCCTGGACGTGCGCTGGTACCTGAACAAGCCCGACGCCGGTCGCGCCGCGTATGACGCCGGCCACATTCCTGGCGCCGTCTTCGCCGATCTCGAGACAGACCTGTCGGACCCTAATGGTCTGGGCGCGCCGGGCCGCCACCCCCTGCCGACGCCCGCCGCGTTCAAGGCGCGGATGGAGGCGCTGGGCATCGGCAGTCAGATGCTCGTCGTCGGCTACGACGACGCGAACGGCACCGTCGCCGCGCGGCTGTGGTGGATGCTCGACAACCTGGGTCATCGCGGTGGCGCGGCCGTCCTCGACGGCGGTCTGCCGGCGTGGACGCAAAGTGGGCGGCCGCTGAGCACTGATGAGGCGCACTACCCGGCCGCGCGCCTCGAGCTCGCCGATGAGTGGCACCACGTCATTACCCGCGAGGCGCTGGCCGCACGGCTGGACTACATGACGGTGCTCGACGCCCGCGCGGGTGAGCGGTACCGTGGCGAGGTCGAGCCGATCGACCCGGTGCCGGGCCACATCCCGTCAGCTGTCTCAGCGCCCGCGCCGGGCAATCTCGACGCGGACGGCCGCTTCCTGCCGCCGAGCCAACTGCGCTCACGCTTTCAGGCACTCAACACGGGCAAGCCGTTCGTCACCTCGTGTGGCAGTGGCGTCGTGGCCTGCCACAATGCGTTGGCGATGCGCCAAGCTGGACTGCCCGACCCAATCCTCTATGCCGGCTCGTACAGCGACTGGACGCGTTCGGGCAAGCCCGTCGTGGCTGGTGCCGAGCCAGGCCACCTCGAGGAGGACGCAGCGTGACCGCGCCGCAGGAGCCGCTGCCCATCCTGCGCGGCGAGCGCATCTATCTACGGCCGTCGGAACGCGATGACATCCCGAATTTCGTGCGCTGGCTGAACGACGCAGAGACCGCCTCGTACCTGAACATGCGCGCCCCGATGAGCCACGCGATGGAAGAGAAGTGGTTCGAAGGCATGGTCGAACGCCAGGGCAAGGATCACTTCCACTTTGTGATCTGCCTGCTCGAAGACGGCCGGCCGATTGGCAGCCTGAGCCTGTTTGCGATCGACTACGTCAACGGCAATGCGGGCATCGGCATCTCGATCGGTGAGAAGGATCTGTGGGGCCAGGGCCTGGGCACAGATGCCATGAACGCGCTGGTCGATTTCGGCTTCGGCATGCTCCGCCTGGAGCGGCTGTGGCTCGAGGTTTACGACTTCAACAAGCGTGCCCGGCGTTCATACGACAAGTGCGGCTTCGTCCTCGAGGGCGTACAGCGCCACGGCATCTTCAAACAGGGCCGGTATATCGACGTCCAACTGATGTCGATCGTGCGCGATGAGTGGGACGCGTTGCCGCGCAAGAAGGCATGGGATTTCAAAGCGGGAGCCAGGGCCGTCCGCGTTCGTGGCGCGGCGAGAACATCTGATGACTGACCCGCTGGCCGCGCCGCGGGTCGCGGAGCCGATGGCCATCCTGCGCCGGACGCCCGGTGTGCTACGCGCCCTGCTGTACGACTTGCCCGAGACGTGGACCAACACCGCGGACACGCCCAATGGCTGGTTTCCGCGCGACGTAGTTGGCCATCTGATCAGCGGCGAGATGGTTGCGTGGCTCGATCGGACGCGGCGCATCATGGAGCACGGCACGAGCGTGCCCTTCGACTCGTTCGATCGTGAACAGATGCTCGAGCGTGATCGCGGCGTCCGCATGAATGAGCTGCTCGATCGCTTTGCCGAGCTGCGTGCCAAGAGCCTCGCGGAGTTCGAGTCCCTCGTAAGCGACGGCGATCTCACGAAGCTGGGCCTGCACCCCTCACTCGGCGAGGTCACGCTGGACAATTTGCTCAACACCTGGGCTGTGCATGATCTCGATCACATCGGTCAGATCTTTGCCGGCCTGGCTGGGTCGCACGACGCCGCCGTTGGACCGTGGAAGAAGTACCTCGGCATCCTCCTGCGCAGGACCGATCCGGCGGCCCAGCCCGGCTGAACTAGCGCGGCTTGCCCGCGTTGAGCGTCGCGATCGACTTCTCGATGCGGCGCTGACGGGTCTCGTCGGTCTTGGCGCTGGTGACCTGAGTCACGTGAAAGCCTTTGAGGCTATTCGACAGCTTGTCAAAGGTGGCCTTGGCCTTGGCGTCGGCCTTCAGAGCGGCGGCAAAGTCGACCGGTAGCTCAACCGTTCGGGGCTCCGTGTCGAGCTCGATCGAGACGTGGATCGGATCGCCGCCATTGATTCCACTCGCCGCACGATGGTCGGCATTGAAGCCGACCATGTAGTCGCCGTTGACTGTGGCCACCGTGCTGCGGTACTCATAACCGTTGACGGTCACCTTGACCGGTGGCTTCTTGCCTGCACCCAGGGCAGCGAGAACCTTGTCCGGGATCACGATCCCGGTTGCGCTGCTGCCCTCGGCCTGCTTCAGCGTGGTCTTGAAGCCCGGCATTACTCGAGGTAATCCTTGAGCTTGCGGCTGCGCGACGGGTGGCGCAGCTTGCGCAGCGCCTTGGCCTCGATCTGGCGGATGCGCTCGCGCGTAACGTTGAACTCCTTGCCCACTTCCTCGAGGGTGCGGGCGCGGCCGTCCTCGAGACCGAAGCGGAGCTGGAGCACGCGGCGCTCGCGACCGCTGAGCGAGTCGAGCACTGCCTCAACCTGCTCCTTGAGCAGCTGATGCGATGCCGCTTCCGCCGGGGCGAGAGCGGCGCGGTCCTCGATGAAGTCACCGAGGTGGCTGTCCTCCTCCTCGCCGATCGGAGTCTCGAGCGACACCGGCTCCTGGCTGACCTTGATGATCTCGCGCACCTTGTCGGGAGTGACCACGACCTCCTGGCCCCTGGACATCGCTTCGGCGATCTCCTCGACCGTCGGCTCGCGCCCGAGCTCCTGGAGCAGGCCGCGCGAGACGCGGATCAGGCGGTTGATCGTCTCGACCATGTGAACCGGGATGCGGATCGTGCGCGCCTGGTCGGCGATCGCACGCGTGATCGCCTGGCGAATCCACCACGTGGCGTAGGTCGAGAACTTGAAGCCCTTCTCGTAGTCGAACTTCTCGACGGCGCGGATGAGACCGATGTTGCCCTCCTGAATCAGGTCCAGGAACGACATGCCGCGGCCGATGTACTTCTTCGCAATCGAGACCACGAGCCGCAGGTTGGCGCTCGTCAGCTGCTCGCGGCCTTCCTTGCCGTAGCGCACGAGCACGCCGCGCCGATCGCGCGGCTTGAGCGACATGTCCTGCTCGGGGACCCAGCCCATCTCGGCCAGCAGGTCGGCGTCTTTATGGCCGTAGATCCAGCGCCGGAGTGCCTCCCAGGCGACGACGCGCGACCACTCGTAGACGGCGCGAATGGCGGCGTTGTCGTGCGTCTCGGCGTCCGGAAAGTGGGCCGAGCGGTAGCTGAAATCGACTAGTTCCAGGAACGTTTCGCGGTTGGGATCTTCGTTGTAGGCCTTGACGACGTGGCTCGTCTCCTTGAGCTTCGCCCTGACGACGTCGCCCTCGACCGACTTGGCGGCCTTTACGAAATGGAAGTCGGGCGTGTTTTGCAGCAGGCCATCCTTCTGTGCCGCCTTGAACGCGCCGACCACGATGCGCTCACTCTCCTCGCGATACGGCAGCCGGTGTTGGGGGTGCTTGTCGCGCGACTTGGTCTCGGTCTGGTTCTTGGTCCATTCCCAGACCGACAGGACCGCCTTGTGCGGTTCATCGATGATCTGCTCGCCGAGTTCGATCGCCTTGGCCAGGACGACCTCTTCCTCGGCGTTGAGCAGCGGCACCTTGCCGATCTCCTTGAGGTACATCCGGACCGGGTCGTCGATGCCGATCATGTCGGCTGCGATCGCGTCCAGCTCCTCGGCCGTGGGCTCGTCGGCATCCTTGGCCTCGAGCTTGGCCGGCGGCTCCTCCCACGGCGTCTGGCTGCCGTCGGCGTCGATCTGCACCTCGACGCCGAGCTCGGCCGCGGCGCTCATGCCATTGCTGGCGGGCTGCTCGTCGAGCTCGTCCTTGCTGTTGTCGGCGAGATCGTCGTCGCGGCGGCGCTTGCCTCGCTCGAGAACGCTCGCAACCAAAAGCTTGTCGCTGTCCATGGTTAACCGTTACCTCCACTTGAGGCCGCGCTGGCGGCCGCTGCTCGTTGTCGTCTTTGGGTAAGAACTGTTGTCGTCTCGCGTTCGCGGTCGAGATCCAGGCGGCGCGTCTTCAAATCGCTGACCTCGTGCAGCAGCCGGTCGGCGGCAGGTTTGTCGCCGTCCGCTTCCGCTTCACGGATGTCGTACTCCTTGGCGCCGATCTCCTCGTCGAGGCGATTGCGACGCAGCGTCAGCAGGCTCTGATCGAGCGCCTGGCGCAACTCCATCTCGTCATCGGGGAGCGGCTCGGGATCGGCGTACATCGTGCGCACGATGCCGGCCAGGGTCGGGTCGAGCGACTCGGCAAACGCTGCGCGTTCAAAGCCAGCCACGTCTGTTTCCAACATGCGCGTCCAGATCTCCCGCGCGGGCGTTGACGCGAATTCAATATTCGCCGGTTCCGCGATCGTGTCGCGCAGATAGGGCCTGAGTAGGTTCAGGCGTAGCAGGCTGAACTCGGCGCGCTTCAAAAGGCTCGCGACAGCCTGCGGGTCGAGCGCGTCCGGACTCGACAGCACGGCCTCGAGATTGATCTTTGAACCGACATGCGCCTCAGCCGGCCGACCGACCACCCGGGCGGCGGCTTCCGGCCGCCGGAGCTCTTCCAGCAGGACCCTCTCGTCGACGCCGCTGCGCCGCGCCAGCAACTGCAGGTAGCCGTCTCTCTGGGTTGGGTTGGTGACGCGGCGGATGGTCGGCATGACCGCCGCCACCAGCTTGTCGCGGCCCGACAAGGTGCGTGGATCGTGCCGCTTGGCGAAGTGGTCGATGAGGTACTCGACGATGGGCTGCGGCTCGTCCGTTGCCGTGCGCCACAGCGCTTGGTCGTCGCGCATGACCTCGTCCGGGTCACGCTTGTCGGGCAGGCGGATGACACCGACGTCGGTCAGCCGGCCCTTGTGCGCGCTGCGCTCGATCTCTCCGACGAGAGCGCTGAGTTCCGTGGCGCCAAAGGTTGCGGCACCCTGGCCCGCGGCGTCGACGTCGTAAGCCAGCGCGATGCGCGGCGCGTAGCGCGTTACGAGCTCGATCTGGGCCGCCGTGAGGGCAGTGCCGAGCGTCCCGACCACGTTCTCGAAGCCTTGCTGATGGGCCATCAGCGCGTCGGTGTTGCCCTCGACCAGGACCGCCACGCCACTCTTCCTGATGGATCCCTTGGCACGATCGATCAGGTACAGCGTCCGGCTCTTGTCGAACAGCAGGGTGGCTGGCGAGTTCAGGTACTTGGGGCCGTGGTCGCGGCCGTTGGCATCCTTCTCTTGTGTGCCGACGACGCGGCCACCGAGGCCGGTCGCGTTACCGGACGCGTCGCGGATCGGGAAGATGATCCGGCCGCGGAAGCGGTCGTAGGTGCCCTTGCGGCCCACGCGGCGAGTGACCAGACCGGCCGCTTCAAGCTCGTCTTCCTTGAAGTCGCGCTTCTCGATTAGCGCTTTGCTGAGCGTGTCCCAGGCGTCGACGCTGTAGCCCAGCAGATGGGTGCCAATGGTCGCGTCGGTGAAGCCGCGGCCGCGCAGATAGTCCAGGGCGGGCTGGCCGTGATGGCTTTCGGTGAGGATCCGGTGGTAAAAGGCAATGGCGCTATCGAGCGCGTCACGCAGGCGCTTCCGGCGCGCGTCCTCGCGCGAGGTGCGCTCGCTGATCTCAACCCCGGCGCGACCGGCGAGCCGGCGCAATGCTTCAGGGAAGTCAATGGTGTCGCGCTCCATGACGAAATTGAAAATGTCCCCGCCGCGACCACAGCCGAAACACTTCCAGGTCTCGCGCGCCGGCGTGACAGTAAAGGACGGCGTCTTCTCGCCATGGAACGGACACAGGCCCTTGTAGCTCGCCCCCGCCTTGCGCAGCTGAACGGTCTCGCCGATCAGATCGAC
>JBDTVN010000033.1:0-11362 GCA_040007155.1 Chloroflexota bacterium | reverse complement strand
TTCTCGAAGATCGAGGCCGGCAAGGTGGATCTCGACGCGGCACCGTTCAGCCCAGCACAGTGCATCGAGGACGCGCTCGACGTCATCGCGCCGGCCGCAGCCGCCAAAGGTGTGGAGCTCGCGTACGAAGTCGACGGCGATCTGCCGCCCGCGGTCGTCGGCGATATGGGCCGGCTGCGCCAGATCCTGCTCAATCTGCTGTCAAACGCAATCAAGTTCACCGAGAGGGGCGAGGTCCTCGTGTCGGTCGCCGCACATCAGGGCGATCGCAGTGAGGTCGAGCTCAAGATCGCCGTCAAAGACAGCGGCATCGGCGTCTCGAAGGACCAGATGGGCCGCCTCTTCCAGTCATTCAGCCAGGCCGACTCATCGATCGCGCGGCGTTATGGCGGCACCGGTTTGGGCCTCGCGATCAGCCGCCGACTCGCCGAAGCCATGAACGGCGCGTTGACGGCCGAGAGCACCGGAGTTCCGGGCGAAGGTTCGACCTTCCGACTGAGCGTGAAGGTGCCCAGCGCGCCGGCAAGTGCGCTGGCGTCAGTGCCCGTGAGCCGCGCCATCGAGCTCGCTGGCAAGCGCGCGCTGATAGTCGACGACAACGCGACAAATCGACGCATCCTGCGCGCCCAGCTCGCACGCTGGGATGTCGGCGTGCGCGACACGGCTTACCCCGAGGAAGCGCTCAAGTGGATCCGCGACGGCGAGCAGTTCGATGTCGCGCTGCTCGATCTGTTCATGCCTGACATGGACGGTGTCGCGCTCGCGGACGCCATCCGCGCCGCCTTGCCACAGGGAGCGCCCAAACTTGTTCTGGTGTCCTCGGCGGCGATGCGCGAGCACGGCGCCACCATGGACGCGCTGATTTCCAAGCCGGTCAAGCCGTCGGCGCTGCACGACGCGCTCGTGACGGTGTTCGCGACCGGCGAGGGCCGCGTCCAGCTCCAGCGCGCCCCCGACTCCGCGGGCGATCGCGAAATGGCACTCCGCCACCCCCTGCACATCCTGCTCGCCGAGGACAATGCCGTGAACCAGAAGCTGGCACTGCGCCTGTTGCAGAACATGGGCTACACCGCGGACGTTGCCAATGACGGCAACCAGGCCGTTGCCGCTTTGGAGGCCACCGACTACAACGTGGTGCTCATGGACGTCCAGATGCCCGAGCTCGACGGCCTTGGCGCCACGCGCAAGATTCGGCGGCTGTGGCCCGAGCGCCCACTGCACATCGTGGCCATGACGGCCAACGCCATGGCGGGCGATCGCGAGGCCTGCCTCGCCGCGGGTATGAATGACTATGTCAGTAAGCCCATCAAACCGTCAGAGTTGGCGGCAGCACTAATGCGCGCCCCATCCAGGGGCGACGCGGCAGTACCAGAGGGAGCGTCATGAGCGACGACTTGGCGGTACTCGATAACGGCGTGCTCGACGAGCTGCGTGCGTCGGTTGGCGGCGACGAGGGCTTCATCCGCGATCTGGTCGAGACGTATCTGGCGGAAGGGCCGGCGCACATGGCGCAGGTGGCGGCTGCCGCGGCGAGCGCCGACGCAGAGGCGATCGTCAGGCCCGCGCACACCCTGAAATCAAGTAGCGCGGCCCTGGGCCTGACGCGAATGTCCGCGATATCCAAGCAGATCGAGTTCTGTGGCCGCGAGGGCCGCGTGGCGGACCTGGCGGCGCTCGCCGACCAGGCCCAGCTGGCGTGGGCAGACACAGTCGCCGCGCTCAAATCCGCGGGCCTCGCATCTTGAACTCTGTCGGGGGCGGACCTGGGGTGGCGCTCGTCGTCGACGACAGCGGCGTCAACCGGATGCTCCTATCGCGCCACCTCGCGTCGCTCGGCATCACGTCGCGCGAGGCTGAAGACGGCGCCGCGGCGCTGGCCGCGCTGCGTGATGGCACGAGCGATGTGGCCGTGGTCCTGCTCGACGTGATGATGCCCGGCATGGATGGCTACGAGACGCTCGCCGCAATCAAAGGCGACGAGACGTTACGCCACGTGCCGGTGATCATGGTGTCGGGCGTCGATGAGCTCGACAGCGTCGCCAAATGCATCGAGCTAGGCGCGGCCGACTACCTGGCCAAGCCGTTCAACCCGGTGATCCTGGGCGCTCGGGTGCGCGCCTCGCTCGCCGACAAGCGGTTGCGCGATGTCGAGCGCGAGATCGCGGCGGCGCAGGCCGCGCTACTCGAAACAATTGAGCGTCAGAAAGAGGAGCTCAGCCGCTTCCTCTCGCCCCAGGTCGCGGCCCTGGTTTCGAGCGCGGAGGGCCAGCAGATGCTGGCGGGCCACCGCCGCGAGGCAACGGCCGTGTTCTGCGACCTGCGCGGCTTTACCGCTTTCTCCGACTCAGCCGAGCCGGAAGAAGTCCTCGGCCTGCTGCGCGAATACCACAAGCAGATGGGCGAGGTGATCGTCTATCACGGCGGCACGCTCGAGCATTTCGCTGGCGACGGCATGATGGTGTTCTTCAACGACCCCGTTCTGCAGGAAGACCATGTCGCGCGCGCCGTACGCATGGCCGTGGCGATGCGCGAACGCTTTGACACGCTTGCGGCGCGCTGGGCGAAGCTCGGCTTCGAGCTCGGCTTTGGAGTCGGCATCGCGACTGGCTACGCGACACTCGGCCGGATCGGCTTCGAAGGTCGCTACGACTACGGCATGGTGGGCGCGGCGGTCATCGTCGCCGCGCGCCTGTCAGCGAAGGCAGAGGCTGGTCAGATCCTGCTTAACCCGCGCGCCCACGCCGCCGTCGAAGAGCTGGTCGTGGCCGAGGATGTCGGCGCGCTGGAGTTGAAGGGCTTCGCCCGACCGATTCCGACTGTGAACGTCACCGCCATGGTGGCGAGTCCCGAGTCGGTACCGGCCTAAACGCTGTCCTCTTCAAGCTCGTCGGAATCGGCAACGTAGTCACCGCGCTCGAGTTCTAGGTAGTCATAGCGCTCGTGGCCGGGGCGGTGGTTGTAGATCAGCCACACGATGCCGAGCGCCACAACTGCGATACCGATCAGCTGCGCGGTGGGCAGACCACCCACGGTCCAGTTCCAGCCGGCGCGGAAGAACTCGAGCAAGAAGCGGATCGTGCCGTACCAGATGAGCCAGAAAGCGCCCAGATCGCCTGGGATCAGGCGTGGCAGGTAACGGCGCACGATGTACAGCGCGATCAGGCCGCCGATTATGTCGAGGGACGACTCGTAGAAGAAGAGCGGGTGAAAGCCCTGCAGGGGCACGTCACTTGGCAGCGCGCCAGCCGCGCACGCGAACTCTGGGACGCGATGGGCACAGTCAATGGTGATGCCCCATGGCAGGTCGGTCGGCGGTCCGTACAGCTCCTGGTTGAAGAAGTTGCCCCAGCGCGCGATGCCCTGTGCAAAAAGGGTGCCCGGGACCACGATGTCGAGAGCCAGCTTGAACGGCAGGTGCTGCCAACGCGTGTAAATCAGGATGCCGAGCATCGCCCCTGCGACACCGCCGTACAGACCCAGCCCGGCATACGGCGGCAGGATGGCCTTTAGTGGATCCTGGCTGTAGAGCACTGACCACTGGTCGATCACGTGGTAGAGACGCCCGCCGATAAGGGCGAAAACGGCAACGAATAGGAACGCGTTCCAGATGTGCTTGGGGTTCACGCCACGACGTTCGGCCTGGCGTTGCGAGACAAGCACCAGTGCCGCCAGGCCGACGACGTACGCGAGGCCGTACCAACCTATGGGAAGGCCCGGGATTACCTGTGATCCGGGCGTGATGTTGATCAGACCGAGCATCCGCGCAGCATACCTATACTCGGCTGGATGACTGAACAGTACATTGGCTGGGCACTTGTCCTTGGACTCGTGATCGGCGGCGCGCTGGTCTGGTTCGCCATCGGGCGGCTGCCGCGCAGCGGCGACGAGATCCCGCTATCGGAGCGCCACAACGAGGCGGAGTGGATCAGCCGAACCGTCACCAAGCGCGGCGGTATGGCGCCGGCCGATCTCGTTGAAGAGATCCTCGACCTGCACGGTGCGTATCTCGATCGCAAGAACGAGTAAAGCGCCTAAAGCGCTGCGCTGAGCATGGCTGGCTGACCAGGATCAGCCGCGACTACCAGGACGTCGCCCGGCTGCATGTCGATGCCGGGGTCCATGACGCCGGCCCAGAACTCGACCCCGGGCGTCGCGTACATGGTTCCGATCCACGTCCATTGGCCGGTGCGCTCGAGATAACAGTGATATTCGACGTCCGCCGTCAGGTGCGTCGCGAAAATGGCCATCTGGTGGCTCGCGCCTGAGATGACGGCGAGCCCGCCGGTCTTGCCTGCCGTATCGCGCAGGACCACCTCCTGCGCGTGGTGATCGGCCGCAAGCGTCGTCATCATGGCCACGGCGTCAGCCAGGTGATCGGCGTCGGTGTCCTGGCGCTGGCTGCCCGCCCACCACGCGCCGCCGGTCGCGCCGACAAATGCAAGTACGAGCGCCGCAGCGCCAAGGCGCCAGGCCATTGGTCGCTGCCACCATGGTTGGGCGTTGGGCCGAGGGGCAGCAAGACCGCGTGCCCGCCGGCTGCGCTGAGCGGCGGCCAAAAGGCGCGTTCGCACTTCAGGCGACGGGCCCCGTGCCAAGTCAAGTTTCAGCGCGGCGCGGCGCGTTGCCTCGTCATAGCTGGTGCAGTCGACGCACGCCGCCAGGTGTGCCCGAATCTGGCGCGCAACGGTGTCATCCGCGTCGCGCGCGCCGGGCGTGGCGAACGCATCGTCGATCCCGTCGCGAACTTGCTGGTGGTCCATCAGCTGATCCTGTGCTCGCCCAAGCTGTCGCGCAACCGCGCGAGTGCCCGCCGGGTGCGCGTCTTGACCGTACCGAGCGGCCACGCCAAGCGCAGCGCGATCTCCGATTGGCTCAGCTGTTCGTAATAGGCCAGCGTGAGAACCTGGCGTTCCTGCTCGGGAATGCTTGCCAACGCCTCGTCGACCTCGCGCCGCAGCTCGGCGATATCGACCTCGCGCTCCGGATCGATCGCGGCGGTAACACCTGAGATAGGCGTCGAGGCAGCCAGGATCGCGTCGCGGGCGTCGTTCGCGACGGACGCGTCAGCACCAAGCGGAACGAGGCCGCTCAGCGCGAGTGGCGCCGGACGGCGGGCAGACGAGCGCAGCCGATCGATCGCCCGGTTGCGCGCAATCGTCGACAGCCAGCCGATGACCGAGCCCTGCGAAACATCGAATGTTTCAGCCCGAGTCCAGAGTGCCAGGTATGTGTCCTGCAAGACTTCCTCCGCCAGTCCGCGATCGCCCAGCCTCATCAGCGCGGCCCGGAACAGGCTGTCGGCGTGGCGGTCGTACAACTCACCCAGTGCCGTTTCGTCGCCTTCAACCAAAGAGGCAACCAGCTCCACATCGGAGCGTCCGCTCATCGGTACGCCCAACAGCCGACCACCGGTTTCGTCACCAGTCCCTCGCCGCGCGGTGGAGAGGCGGTCCAATGAGGCTGCCCTGCGCCAGATGCGCCTCAAGACAGGTCACACCCGCGGCGCCCACGGTCGCGGCGTGAGCCGTCCCGGCAGGCAGGTCGAGTCGCTCCCCGGCATTGAGCAGCACGTCTAGCTCCATGTCCACGAGGTGGAAGGTTATCGACCCGCGGACAGCAACCAGGACCTTGTCGTATCCGTGGCTGTGCGCGCCATATGTGTCGCCAGCCTGATTGGACCAGCTGGTCGCGACAAACCCGGCAGCGCGCAGGCGCGCCTCCACCGGAGCGGCGTGTTCCTCGTTCAGCGGCGGATCAACCGACGTTGGCGCCGATCACGCTGCCGACGCCATACGTGACGGCGGCCGCTGCCGCACCGATCAGCACCTGGCGCAGGCCCGAGAAAAGCATGCCCTTGCCGGTAACGATGCTCACCGCGGCGCCGACCGCGAAGAGCGACGCGAAGGATGCGCCCAACGCGGCGATGAAGGCGACGTCGCCATGCGTCAGCAGGAACGGCACGAGCGGAATGACGGCGCCAATCGCGAAAGCGACGAATGAGTAAATGGCCGCGCCCGACGACGAGCCAAGCTGATCGGGGTCCAGGCCCAGCTCTTCGCGAACCTTGGTGTCGAGTGCCTTGACGGGATCCTCCATGAGCTGCGCCGCGATGCGTTTGGCGTCCGCCGCGGCAATGCCCTTGGCGCGGTAGATCGCGGCCAGCTCCTCCTGCTCGACCTCGGGCATGACACGCATTTCCTCGCGCTCGACCGCGATCTGGTTCTCGAACATCTCGCGCTGGCTCTGCATGCTGATGAACTCGCCCGCGGCCATAGAGAATGCGCCCGCCAGGAGGCCCGCGATACCGGCGAGAACGATCAGCTTGTTGTCCGAAGTCGCACCGGCAATACCCATGACCAGCGACAGGTTGCTGACCAGTCCGTCGTTCGCGCCAAAGACCGCGGCGCGCAGTGTGCCCGACCGGCCGCCCCGATGAAGCGCCTCCTCGGCGATGCCGTTGCGGCGCGCGACAGCCGCGGGACCCTTGGCGCCGGTGATCTCGTCCCACATCGCAGCGTGCTCGCGTTCGTCCGCGGCGATTGCCTCCGTTTCAGGCGTCATCTGGCTCTCGTAGAGCGCCTCTTCGTCGCCTTCCAAGCCGCGCACCAGGTCGGCAACACGCGCGGGCCCGAGCAGCCGCGCGAGCCAGATCACGAGACGCACTCGGACGCGCGGGCCTGAGGGGGCCGGGAGGGTCGCGCCGGCCTGTTCGAGCCGCGACGCCCAGATGTCCGCGTGGCGACGCTCATTGCTCGCGATGCGCTCGAAGACGCGCGCCCGCTCGGGGTTCTTCTCGATCGCGGCCAGACTGTCGTACAGCGTGATCGCGTCGCGCTCGAGCTTGAGGTTGGCCAGGCTGCGTGCGCGCTCGTCGGCCGTCAGCTGCAGGGTCGGACTGGTCATCGCACGCTCAAGGTTAGCGACGCGTCCCGCCTGGCGCCGTATGGCTGTTGGCTCGCGTGGAATGGGCCGTCCGGCCTAATCTGTCGCTGCGATGGGCGAACCTCTGCCGCCGCTGCGCTACTTGTCTGCGGAAGACGTGCGTGCTGCCATGCCCGCGGTCGAGGAACGGCTCGACCTGGCGCGGCGAACGATGATCGCCCTTGTCGCCGACTCCGAGCTGCCACCCAAGCTGGGCGTTCACCCGCGCCAGACCGCAGCGCATACGGCGGCTATGCCGGCACTGCTGCGCGGCCCGGCCGAATCGGGCGCTGACGATCTAATGGGCGTCAAATGGGTGACGGCCTTCCCTGAGAACCGGGCGCGCGGCATCCCGGGCGTCCACGCCACGGTGGTCTTGAGCGACGCGATCACCGGTGTGCCGCTGGCGATCCTCGATGGCGCGCCAATCACGGCCGAGCGCACCGCCGCAGTCAGTGGCGTCGCGCTGCACGAGTGGTGGCCCAAGGACCTGGCTCAAGTGCGCATCGCGCTCGTCGGCGCCGGCGTACAGGGCGCGAGCCACGTCGACGTGCTGGCTCAGGTCGCCCGGGGCAGCGTCGTGGCCATCGTCGATCGTCACCAGGAACGTGCCGACGAAGTCGCAGCCAGGGCAAAGGCCAGTGGTGCGTTCGCCGATGTAACCGCTACGACGGAAATCGAACCCGCGGTGGCCGCCGCGGACGTAGTGCTCACCATGGTGTCCTTCGGAGCACACCACCAGGGCACCAGCGCTCACGCATTTGCGCGCGCGCAGCTTATCGTCGCGGTCGACTACGACATGTGCGTGCCCGGAGAAGTCGTGGCCCATTCGAGCTGCTTCTACGTGGACGACATCGGCCAATTCGAAGCCAATCGCACCGACACGGTGTTCAGCGGCTATCCGACTCCTGACGGGTCCATAGGGCAGGCACTGCTCGGCCAGGCGCCACTGCTACGCGCAACTGGGCCGATCGTTGTCAACCATCTCGGCGTGGGTTTGGCGGATGTGGTCTTCGCTGACGCGATCGTCACGTGCGCAGCACAGATGGGCCTGGGCACCGAGCTTCCACGATGACTTTTCTGCCGCCTGATGGACCCGCCCCGGAGCTATCGACGACGCGCGTCGCGAGTGGCTCGTCGGCGCGTTTGATGGCCGTTGGTGTGGCAGCCCTCTTGATCGCCGTAGTCGGCTTCGTGGTCGTTAATCGGCCGCCCGCGCCCGGCGCGCCATCCCCGACCGCTCCAGCGGTGGCTGTCGGACCCACCGCCGTGCCCACCCCGGCGCCACCGCGCAACCAGCTCGAGGGCAACGATGGCATCTTCGGCTGGCCCGTCGTGGCCCAGCTTGGCGTCTACGGCCGGCCGGTAAGCGCCACGAC
The DNA here is from genome assembly GCA_040007155.1 of Chloroflexota bacterium. GTDB lineage: Bacteria > Chloroflexota > Limnocylindria > Limnocylindrales > CSP1-4 > JALYGJ01. The sequence continues at coordinate 3,062 of JBDTVN010000033.1, read as the reverse complement.
GCCGCATTACACGTATGCGGCCATTCTTCAGATCGCGCGCGGAATGATCCGATCCCCGATGGCGCAGAGTGTTCCGGACCATTACCAATCAGCGGTCGCGATCGACACGGCTGATGTCGACAAGTTCTTGCCCATAGAGATCGGCCGGCAATGGACAGTGGGTGGCCTGACCATCTACCAGTCGCTGGTCGCGTGGCAGGTCAACTTGAAGCCGCTCCTGAGTTCGCGCGGTGCAACGGTCGCGCTGCTGGTCGAGCACGTCCCGCCGGACTTCACGCCTGGCCAGCCGGGGCCGATCGCCAGCGGCTACACGTTCACCCTGATTGGCACCAGAAGCCATTCACAGCTGAATTTGTCGCTTGAGCTCATATGGCCCAGCAACGCCCAGTTCGCCGACTACGCAGGCCCGCGCGGACCAGGATTGTTCAATCGCTGCCGCTGGGGCAACGGACCACAGGGTGCGCCACCGCGCGCCAACCCCGACGAGGCGGGCTGCCTCGACGGTTGAGCGCCGGCCTGACTGGCCGCGCTACTCGTTGACTGGGATCGGCCCCTCGGGTAGCTCGAGCAAGATCTCACCGTTTTCGACAAACACCGGATAGGTCTGCAACGGCAGTTCAGCCGGCGGATCCAGCGCTTCGCCGCTGAACAGGTCGAAGCGCGACAGGTGCAGCGCGCAGGTCAGTGTGTCCGCCGTAAGGAAGCCCTGGTCGAGCTCGAAGTACTCGTGCGAGCACACGCCCTGGGTCGCACGAATGTCGCCGTTGAGGTTGACCAGCAGGATTTGCGTGCCGTCAACCTGGACCATGAGCATTGTTCCCGGCACCAGGTCGTCGAGCCGCGCAACGGTGACGCGTCGTGCGGCCGGGATCACGCCGCTTCCTGGGCCGTTGCCTGGGGCCATTTGGCGTCGAGCAGCCGGCGCAGACGCTCGCGTGCCTGCTCGAGCGGGATGCGCGCCACCACGGGCTCAAGGAAGCCAAGAATGATGAACTTGCGGGCGGCTTCACGCGGGATGCCACGGCTCATCAGATAGAAGATCTCGTCTTCGCTGATCGGCCCGACGGAGCTCGAGTGCATCGCGCGGCGCACGTCGGGCTGGTCGATCTCGAGGCTGGGAATGGTCACGCTGCGCGCCGATTTCGCGAGCAGCATGGCGAACTCGCCCAGAAAAGAGTCGGTGCCCTTGGCGGTCTTATCGATCGTGATCATGCCCTTGAAGTAGCCGCGCGCCCGGTCGAGGAAGACGCCCTTGCTGAGCAGGTCGCCCGTCGTGTCCTGGCCCACGTGGCGCGTATATGAAGTCATGTCGAAGAGCTGCCGACCATCGCCAAAACCGATCTCGACCTGGCTCACACTTGAGCCACGGCCAACAAGGCGGTTGTCAATGCGGCTCTTGTGGAGCAGCGCGCCGACGCTGGCAAGTGCCCACTTGAGCTCTGCGTCGCGTTCCAGTGTCGCGTGGCGGTTGACGATCGCGAGGGTGCTCGGCCCAAAGTCCTGTTGGCCGGCGAATGAGAGGTGCGCGCCATTGCCGATGTGCACCTCGGTCGTGCCCCACCACAGGCTCTGCTTCTCGTCTTGAGTCGGGTGCGCTTCGCTCGCGACCTGCTCCTCGAGGATGGTCGCCTGGGAGTTCTCGCCGAGTGAGATGACGCTGCGCGAGACGAGACCGCGGCCGGGCGTCCCGGCGCTCCAGCGCACGACGATCGGCTGCTCCAGCGCGACGTTCGCAGGCACGTGGATGAACAGGCCCAGTACGGCGTGGGCGCGCGCGAACTGCGCGAGCTTGTCGTTGTCCGGAAGTGACTTGCCGCCGTCGATCACCTCGCGCAAGAGCTGCGGCTGGTCGCGCAGCATGTTGGCAAACGTATCGATGATCACGCCGCCCGTCCGCGCCGCATCCGACAGGCCGCGCGCGACGATGCGATCCTCGGCGACTTCGATCAGCGCGGCCGCGCCTTCTGGGACGACGGTGCTCACCTCGGGTGCCTCGCCCGTCGACCCGTAGGGCTCGATGTCAGCCCACTTCGCCGCGCGCAGGTCGACGTAGAGCGTGAAGAGCTGGTTCTGCTCGATCGGAAGCTCGTTGAACGCCGCCAGGGCGGTCAGTCGGTCGTCCCGGAGCCAGTCGGGTTCGTTGGCTGATTTCGAAAGATCGCGGACTATCTGTTCGCCCGCGAAGGGCAGCTTGAGCGAATCGGCCACCTAGCCGAGCGCGCCTTCCATCTCCATCTTCACCAGGCGGTTGAACTCGATGGCGTATTCCATCGGCAGCTCCTTGGTAAAGACTTCGAGGAAGCCCTGCACGACGAGGTTCTGAGCCTCGTTCTCGCTGAGCCCACGGCTCATCAGGTAGAAGATCTGGTCCTGGCTGATCTTGCCCACGGTTGCCTCGTGGGACATCGTCGTGTCGTCTTCGGCGATATCGATGTACGGGTAGGTGTCGCTGCGGCTCTCGTCGTCGAGCATGAGCGCGTCGCAACGGACGCTGGCCACGACGCCGGTCGCACCGGGGGCGACCTTGAGCTGGCCGCGGTAGGTTGCGCGGCCGCCGTCCTTGGAGACCGACTTCGAAACGATGCGCGACTTGGTGTCCGGGGCGAGGTGGATCGCCTTGGCGCCGGTGTCCTGGTGCTGGCCCTTGCCGGCAACGGCGACGCTGATGATGTCAGCGCTGGCGCCGCGACCGCGCAGATAGATGCTGGGGTACTTGTAGGTGATGCGCGCGCCAGTGTTGGCGTCGATCCATTCGACGTTCGAGTTCTCGTACGCGTGGGCACGCTTGGTCACGAGGTTGTAAACGTCGTTGCTCCAGTTCTGGATAGTCGTGTAGCGCACCTTGGAGTTCGCCAGCGCGACAACCTCGACGACCGCAACGTGGAGCGATTCAGTGGCATAGATGGGGGCGGTGCAGCCCTCGATGTAGTGCACCTTGGCGCCTTCATCGACGACGATCAGCGTCCGCTCGAATTGGCCCGTGTTCTCGCCGTTGATGCGGAAGTACGCCTGCAGTGGCAGCGGCACCTCGACACCCTTGGGCACATACACGAAGCTGCCGC
>JBDTVN010000032.1:0-11497 GCA_040007155.1 Chloroflexota bacterium | reverse complement strand
CATCCAATAGGTCGCGTAAACCGTGTCGACGCCGGCCAGCGCTCGCTCCAGGTTCGCGTCACTGAACTCGGCCGGAAACGCTTCTACCCGCCCCGCGAGTGGGTGCGTGCTCGCCGAACGGCGCGACATGGTGCGTACCGCGCGGCCCTGTGAAAGAAGCCGTTGCGCGATCCGACTCCCGGTGTAGCCGAAGGCGCCCGTCACCAGGTCGGTCGAAGTCCCGCTCACGCCGCATATAGTCGGCTACGTGCAGCAGAGCGCAACCAATGTCGTGGTCCTCGCCGGGGGGTTTGGCGGGGCGCGCATGGCGCACGGGTTCGAGCTGCTCGGCCAGCGGGTTGAGCTGAGCGTGATCGTCAACACTGGCGACGACCTCGAGCTGCACGGTCTGCTGGTGTCGCCTGACCTCGACACGGTTCTGTACACGCTGTCAGGTCTGGCCAACGACGCGACCGGTTGGGGCGTCCGCGACGAGACCTGGTCCGCGGCCGCGCTGCTCGAAACCTATGGGGCATCAACCTGGTTCCGGCTGGGCGACCGCGATCTCGCCACGCATCTGGTGCGAACCGAGGCCCTGCGCAGCGGTGTGCGTCTGACCGAAGTCGAAGCGCGTCTGGCGAGCGCGCTCGGCGTCAGGGCGAAGCTGCTGCCGATGACCGATTCACCAATCAGGACCAAGATCCGGACCGCGGATGGCTGGCTCGACTTCCAGGAGTATTTCGTCCGACGCAGACATGCCGATCCCGTGCTGGAGCTCCGCTTCGAGGGCCTGGCGTCCGCATCCATGACGACGCAGGTGGTTGCGGCGATCGAGTCGGCCGACCTCGTCGTCATCGCCCCCTCCAACCCCTTCGTGAGTGTCGGCCCGATCCTGGCCGTGCCTGGGCTACGCGACGCCTTGATTAATGCGTCGGTACCGGTCCTTGCGGTCAGCCCGATCGTCGGCGGCGCGGCCGTGCGCGGCCCTGCCGCGGACATGGTCACGACGCTCGCCCACCAGCCCGCCACGTCGGCTGGCCTCGCCGCGTATTACTCGGTGACGTACCCCGGCCTGATCGACACGTTCGTGCTCGACAACACGGACGCGGCCGAAAGTGAAGCGGTCGCAGTCACCGGGCTACGACCACTTGTCACGAACACTTTGATCGGAACGGCCGACGCGCGTCGCCGGCTGGCCGAAGAGTTGTTAGCTTTGGCTTAGGGCATCCGAGCGGCTGCGACCGACGCAACCTGGACGAGTTTCGCGATCGTCGCGTCGTCGCTGCCGGTGAGAATTCCCAAAACCTGAAGCTGGTTCGCGCCCTTCTGGACGTAAACCGCCGATTGGCCGAAGAACACGCCGCTCACCGCCGGCAGGCCGGCCACAGTGATGTCCTTGGCGGAAGTTCCGAGGAAGACGTGAACTCCCTGAAGGTCAGTACTGGCCTCGATGGTGATATTCACGGTGGCGAAGTTCGAGAACGTGTAGCTGCAGTCGCTGGCGCTAACTGAAGTCAGCGTGCCGACACTACCCATGGCCGCGCCGATCTCATCCGGACTGATCAACGCGCACGTCCCGCTCACGGAGGGAATGACGCCAGGCGGAAATGATCCACCGCTTGGCAGCCCGATCGGCGGGAACGACGGAATCGCTGGAATGGTGGGAATCGTGATGCCGCCGCACGCGACGACGAGCAGGGCAACGATGCCGAACGTGGCAACTTTGGCAAAACGCATGTTGACGAGAACCTCACAGTCGATTTGGCTGCGCCAGTCGTAACGCAGCGGCCGAGTTTACGACACCGTACCGGGTGCGGGCCTATGAATCCTGCCACGGCTACCATCCGGCCGATGACGCGTGGCGCGGAAACCAGTCCCGGCATCGGTGCGGACCTATCGGTCGTGCACGTGGTGGTGCCGCTGCGCGGGATCGAGAGCGGCAAGAGCCGACTTGGGCAGGCGCTCGACGCCGAGGAACGCGAGGTCCTCGTGCTGGGTCTGCTGGGCCGGACGCTCGATGTCCTGGCGGCGTGGCCCGCAGCTCAGCGTGTGTTCCTCGTGACGGGCGACGCGGCGACAGGCGAGCTGGCGCGGCGGGCGCTGCCTGCGCTGACCGTTGTCGATGAGCCGCGTAACGGCGGACTCAACGCAGCCCTGCGCGTAGCGCGGGATGCAGCCGCGGCCGCGGGCGCAACAGCCGTGCTGATGCTCCCGGCGGACCTGCCCGTGATCGACGTGGCCGCGCTCGATCGGCTGCTTGACGGCGCTGACGCCGCACTCGCCGCGGGCAACGGCCACGCCCTCGTCGTCGTCGCGCCGGCGGATGCGCGCGGCGGCACCAACGCGCTGCTCGTCTCGCCGCCTCACCTGATTGAGCCGTGTTTCGGCGAAAGCAGCCTCGCCGCACATCTGCTGGCGGCCTCGCAAGCCGATGCGACCGTGCAGCTCGTCATCGATCCCGCGCTCGGCTTCGATCTCGACACGCCTGACGACTTTGAGCGCCTGGAAACCGCGGCCGTGCTCGAGCTGGAGCAGCGCGGCCAGGCCATGCTGACCGCCCAGGCCGCGGCCGCCCACTAAACAGATGCCCACCATCACCGTCGTCCCGCTGCCGCCGCTGCCCGAGATCCAGCCGGGCGACGACCTGCCGGCGCTCATTGCCCAGGCCTGGAGGGAGTTGGCGGCGGCTGAGCCTGGCTTTGCGCCCAGACGTAACGATATCCTCGTCGTGACCCAGAAGGCGGTGTCCAAGGCAGAGGGCAAGCTCGTCGACCTGACGACGATCACGCCGCGGCCTGAGGCGGTCGAGTTCGCCAGAGAATGGGCGCGCGATGCGCGCCAGGTCGAAGTCGTGCTGCGCGAATCGAAAGAGGTGCTCAAGTTCGAGCGCGGCATCGTCATCAGCCGCACGCATCATGGTTTTGTCTGCGCCAATGCCGGCGTCGACGCCTCAAACACCGGGCGCAAGGACATCGTCACGCTGCTGCCGGACGACCCCGACCGATCCGCCCAGCAGATCCGCGAACGTCTGCCCGACCTCATGGAGATCCCTCCGGAGATGGCGCCGGCGGTCATCATCAGCGACTCGTTCGGCCGGCCGTGGCGGTTCGGCATCGTGGATGTCGCACTCGGCGTTGCCGGTATTCCGCCGCTTGTGGACCTGCGCGAAACGCCCGACGCGGACGGTCGCGTGATGCACTCGACGATCATTGCCTTGGCCGACGAGATCTGCTCAGCCGCCGAGCTCGCCGCGGGCAAGGCGAGCCGCCAGCCGGTCGTGCTCGTGCGCGGCATCGAGATCAGCGGCGAAGGCAGCGTGACCAGAGATGTGGTCATGCCGACGGAGATGGACCTCTTCAAGTAGCCTCGGCTGCACAAGCGTGAAGATCGGTCTCCAGATTTCCTCCTTTTCCTGGCCAGGCGGCGACGCCCAGATCGGCCCAACCCTGGCGCGCGTTTGCCGCGCCGCCGACGACGCCGGCTTCGACTCGATCTGGGTCATGGACCACCTCTTCCAGATCCGCAGCGTCGGCGAGCCGGAAGAGCCGATGCTCGAGGGCACGACCGCCCTGGGTTTCATGGCCGCGCACACGACTCGGGCTCGGCTGGGACTCATGGTCGGTGCCATCCCCTATCGGCAGCCCGGCATGTGGATCAAGTCGACGACGACGCTTGATGTGCTGTCGGAGGGCCGCGCCTGGTTCGGCATTGGCGCGGCGTGGAACGTCGACGAGGCGCGTGGCCTGGGCATGCCCTTCCCGGAGCTGTCGGACCGATTCCGACTACTCGAAGACACCCTGAAAATGGCCCATCAGGCATGGACGGGAGCGGGCGAACCGGGCGCGCCGTTCAAGGGCAAAGTCGTCAAGGCCGGCCGATTGCTCAACTCGCCGCAGGTCGTATCGCGCCCGCGCGTCCCGATCCTCGTCGGCGGCGGCGGCGAGCGCACGACACTCCGACTGGTCGCGCGTTATGGCGACGCGTGCAACGTCTTCGGCGCGCCGGACATGCTGCGCCACAAATATTCCGTGCTCGCACAGCACTGCGCTGACGTGGGTCGCGACTACAACACCATTGAGCGCACGAACCTGTCGGGGGTGTCGCTGACGGCCGATGGGACGCATGGCTCGCTAACGCCGAGCGGCCTGGTCGAGCGGCTGGGCAATTGGGCTGAGGCCGGCAGTCAGCACACGATCTTCAGCGTCCGCAACGTATGGGACCTCAGCAAGATCGAGATGATTGCCAAAGACGTGATCCCGCACATCCGCGAGCTGGGCGAGAAGAGCCCGCTCGACGGGTAACGGGGCCGGCCACAGGTGCGCATCCTGCTCGTGGAGGACGAGCTACCGGTAGCCCGCGCGGTCATGTCATCGTTAGTGGCGGAGGGTTACGCGGTCGACTACGCTGCGGATGCCGACACAGCCCTCGACCACGCTGCCGTCTATCCCTACGACCTCGTCATCCTGGATCGAGTGCTGCCGGGCGCAAGCGGATTGACCGTCGCCCAACGGCTGCGTTCGGGACGGGCCGACAATGCGACGGTACCAATCCTGATGCTGACGGCGATGGGTGCGATCGATGACCGAGTCGTTGGTCTGGATCACGGCGCGGATGACTATCTCGTCAAACCCTTCGCCATGGCCGAGCTGCTCGCACGCGTAAGGGCCCTGCGCCGCCGTGAGACGTTCGCGGCGCCCCTCGTGCAGTTCGCCGATCTCGAGCTTGATCCGGCGCTCAAGCGCGTTACCCGTGCCGGGCGGCCCGTGGATCTGACTTCGCGCGAGTTCGCTCTCCTTGAGGTCTTGGCGCGTCACCCGGGCCAGGTGTACTCCCAAGAGAGACTGATCGATGCCGTGTGGGACGCGGAGTTCGAGGCGAGCTCCAACGTCGTCGAGGTATACATCCGGAGTCTGCGCCGCAAGCTCGACGGCGGCCGACGCGACGGCCTGATCCGGACGGTCCGCGGCGCCGGGTATCGCCTCGAAGAACCGCCCACGAGGCGCTGACATGTTTGCCCACGCGCGGCGCCGTTTGACCCTTGCATACATCGTCATGTTCGCGCTCGTTTTGATCGGATTCACCATCGCGTTCCTGGTGTTGATCTCAATCGTGCTCGCGCCCAACTTTGACCTCGCGCCTGACACTTCGAGCGAGCAGGCCGCGCAAATCGCGTATGACGCTGCGGTGGAACGAATCGGATTGGCCCTCGTTGCTGCCGACGTTTTCGCCGTCGCCTTCGTGGGCTTCGGTGCGTGGCTGCTCGCGGCGCGAACCCTGCGCCCCATTCGCGAAGCACACGAGCGCCAGCAGCGGTTCGTCGCCGACGCGTCACACGAGATGCGCACACCGCTGACCGCGATCCGGGCAACAACGGAAAATGCCCTCCGCCCGGGTACGTCTCCTGTTGACGAGACAGGCGCCCTGCGCACCATTGCGGTCGCTGCGGAAGATCTGTCCTCGCTTACCGCCGACCTACTGACCCTGGCGCAGAGCGCCGATGGCACCCTCTACACGGAGGCGGCGCCGTTCGACCTGTCGGTCGTGATCGCCGAACGGCTCAGCCTGCGCAGCGCGGCCGGATCGCCGGCGCCAGCGCTGGTCCGCCTCGCGCCCGACGTGCTGGTGGTGGGCCACGCCGAGGACGTCAGCCGCATCTGCGACAACCTGGTTGACAACGCGTTCCGCTATGGCGGCCCGGATGTCCGCGTCGAAGTCAGGACCCGCGCCACGGAGCGCCACGCCGTCCTCGAGGTGAGCGACAACGGGCCAGGCATCGCGTCATCCGACCAGGCTCACCTGTTTGAGCCGTTCTTTCGCGTGCGCGCCGACGCCGCCGCTCCAACTGGAACTGGGCTCGGACTGGCAATCACCGCAGCGCTGGCGCGACGTAACCGCGGCCGACTCAACGCGGAGAGTCAGCCTGGTCGAGGCAGCACGTTCCGCTTGAGTCTGCCGCGCTCCGGATGAGCTGAAGGCGCGGCCGCGCCGGTACGCCTGCGCTTCAGGTTCGCTTCATCTTGGCCGCCGAGGATCTGGACAACCAGAACGCGGAGGCTCTAATGAAAAGGCATCTCCAGACCCTATTTCTTGCCCTGACCGTGGCTACCCTTGCCGTCGCGGTTGCCGGCGGCTGCAGCGCGACTGGCACGCCCACCGCTCAGCCGTCTGTTCCCGCCCAACCCTCCGCGTCGGTTGTCGGTGCGCCGCCCACGCCGGGCGGCACAGCATCCCCGGTGCCCACAGTCGAGCCGCTTGAATCGGGCGGGACCACTGCAGGCGGTGATATTCCTGACAACGCCGTTTTTCTGCCTTACTCCGATCAACCCCACGCCTTCACGATCCAATACGTCGTGGGTTGGCAGGTGACCCCGGCCTCCGACGGCGTCGTGATCCGCGACAAGGACAGCAGCGAAACGGTCCAGGTGGTAGCGATGCCGAGCGACATACCCAGTTACATCAGCTCGACCGACCTGCCCGCGCTCCAATCGCTACCGGGCTTCCAGCTCGATCACCAGGACACGGTGAAGGTCAACGGCCAACAAATCGATCACATCGTCTACCACGCACCCTCGCCTCCCGATCCAGTGACAGGCAAGGAAGTCCCGTCAACCATCGATCGCTACTACGTCGGTGGGCCGAATGGCCTGGCCATCGTCAGCCTCTCGACACCCGACGGGGTCGACAACGTCGACGCCTTCCGCACGATGATCGAAAGCTTCTCGTGGAGCTAGGCGAGGAAATCGTCGCCCTGCGTGACGTCTTCAAGGTCTACCGCGAAGGAGAAATCGAGACGATCGCGCTGCGCGGGGTGGACTTGTCGATCAAGCGCGGAGAATTCGTGGCCATCATGGGCCGCTCCGGCTCCGGCAAGACGACGCTGCTCAACCTGATCGCCGGTGCAGACCGGCCGACCGCCGGCAAGGTGATCGTCGATGGAATCGCTCTCGACCGCGCTGGCGAGGACGAGCGTGAACGACTACGAAGCCGATCTATCGGCATCATCTTTCAGGCGCAAAACCTGGTGCCCTTTCTCACGCTGAAAGAAAACGTTCGCCTGGTCGACGCTCTGGCCGACCGCGCCAGCGTCAGTGGCGATGCGACCCAGTTGCTCGGTTCGGTGGGCCTCGCGGATCGTGCCGACCACCGGCCCGACCAGGTCTCAGGCGGTGAGCAGCAGCGTGCCGCGTTGGCTTGTGTGCTCGCGGCTTCGCCGACCGTGCTTCTCGCCGACGAGATCACAGGCGAGCTCGACTCTGTGACGGCCGCCGAGGTACTTGGTGTGGTCCGCGCCGTTCACGAGGAGCGCGGCCTCACAGTCGTGCTGGTCACCCACGACGAAGAAGTTGCTGCGCGGGCCGATCGGGTTATCCGCCTCGCTGACGGGCACGTGCTGAGCAATGCCAAGGCAACAGCGGCATGAACGAAGTGTTATCGACGCAAGGGCTGACACGCGTTTTTCGCTCGCGTGGTGTCGCGCCAGTAACCGCGGTCGACTCGGTCGACCTAGGCATTGACCCGGGCTCATTCGTCGCCATCGTGGGCCCATCGGGCTCGGGCAAGACCACCCTGCTGGGCATGCTGGCCGGCATCGAGAGGCCCGATTCGGGCACCGTCTCGATGCTCGGCCACGACCTGCAACGGCTAAGCGCCAGCGAACGAGCCGTGCTGCGGCGCCGTCAAGTTGGCCTCGTATTCCAGTCGTTCGGGCTTGTGCCGTCGCTGAATGTCATCGACAACGTTTGCCTGCCGCTCACCCTGGAGGGCGCCGCCCCAGCCGAGCGCCGAAAGCTTGGCGGCGCTGCGCTGGAAAGCGTCGGACTTGCCGGGCTCGACAGCGCGCGAGTGGATGAGCTGTCGGGTGGTCAGCGGCAGCGCGTTGGAATTGCGCGGGCCATGGTCGCTGACCCGGCGCTCGTGCTTGCCGACGAGCCGACCGGTAGCCTCGATGACGAGACCGCAGCGTCGATCCTCGAGGTCCTGCGCAGCCGGTCACGCGATCGCGGAGCAACCCTCGTGCTGGTTACGCACGACATTCAGAGCGCCCGAGAGGCCGACGCGCGATACCTGATGCGCGACGGTCGCCTGGCCTTGGACGCGAGTTGATGGGCTACCTGGAAACGCACGCAGCACGGCTCGTGCTGCGTGACCTCAAGCGCACTGCGGCGATCGGGCTCGGGATTGCCCTGGGCGCGGCTTTACTGACATCAGTCGTCATGTTCGGAACTGCCTCCGGGTCAACCGTGACTCGCCGCGCACTTGCTGGCGTGCCTGTAGACGCCCAGGTCCTGCTCGCACCTGTGGCGGACCCCCAAGCAGCCGCGGCGACGGTGGCGAGCGACCCCGCGGTAGCCACGATCCTGCCCTTTGAGCTGGTGGCATTCGACACGGCCGCGGCGGCGAAATCGGGCACGGCGACTCAGACGAGCGCCGGCGTGCTCATCGCTGCAGACCAGGCGTACACGACCACAACCGGCCTCTTCCCCGTCATCCAGGGCGCCTTGTCGCCCGGGCTCATCGCGGTGAGCCGGGACCTCGCAACCAATCTGGGCGTCGTACCCGGCGACGGGATAGCTTTCACTCTGCCCGGCGGCGGCACGACCAATCTGGTCATCGGCGGCATCATCGACACTGCCGGGGCCGACCTTGTCCTGGGCCCAACCGATGCCGCCCATCGAGCCGCGGGCACGAACCCGCCAACGAACGTGGCGCTGACCGATCGCGCCACCCTCGACGCAGTCGCCGCGCTGGTTCCATCCGATGCAGTGCCGGCACCGCCGCCGGGCCAACAAGCTCAACCCGGATCACCGGTCGTCAATGCTGATCCTGCCGTCCGGCGCGAACTTCATGTGCGTTATGACCACGCGCAACTCCCCGGCGACCCCACGGCCGCTCAGCAGTGGCTGGACGGGGTTCGTCATCGCATCGAGATCCAGGGCGCGGGCGCCTTCAGCGTTGTCGACGATGCCGCGGCCGCGCTCGAACCGGTGGCGTCGGATCTTCTGTGGGGCCAGGTCCTGTTCGTGTTCCTGGCGCTACCGGGCGTTCTGCTGGCCCTGGCCATTTCACGTCTCGCGGCCGATGCGACAGGCGAGGCTACGCGGCGCCACATTGCCCTGTTGCGTGCCCGCGGGGCGAGCCGCCGCCAGATCGCCCGGGTCATGCTCGAATCGGCTGCCGCCGTATCCCTTACGGCTGCCGTCGTCGGATCAGTCGGAGGCGCTGTCGTCGCTTGGCTGCTCTTCGGGCCGACCTTTGCGGGCATCGATGCACTCAGTACGGCCTTGGTCGCGGTCAGTTTGAGCGTCCTGCTCGTGACCGTGTTGGCGACGATCGTGGCGGCGTTGCCCCTGCGCGAGCAGATCCGGGGCGAGCTCGCCGTGGAGCGGCAAGAGATCAAGCGCTCAGCCACACCCTTCTGGCAGCGCTACTACCTGGATCTCATGGCTCTTGGCGCAGCTGCCGTGGTCTTCGTGTTAACCGGCGGCACGGGGATCCATCCTGTCTTCAACGCCGAGGGCAACCCAACCGTGACGCTCGCGCTGACATCATTCTTGGCGCCGCTACTCCTCTGGGTGGGCGCGACGCTGCTGTTATTGCGCATAGCCAGTGCCTTGCTCGCCCGCAGTGGCGGCGCAGCCGGTGTTCTGCGGCGGCTTCTTGGCCCGGGCGGGGAACTCGCTGCGCGGTCGCTCCAGGCCCGTGCTCCCGCCGCCGCGCGGACCGTCGTGCTACTCGCGCTGACCACATCATTTGCCACGAGCTTGTTGGTATTCAACGCCACCTACCAGCAGCAACAACGCATCGACGCCGAGCTAACGCTGGGTGCCGATCTGAAGTTGACGCCGGTCGCGACTGCTGACGCAACCACGGTAGAGACCGTGCAGGGATCCGGCGTCCTCGCGGCGACGCCCTTTGTCGACCGGATCGTGTACGTCGGCACGGAGGCGCAGGACCTCCTCGCGATTGATCCGGCCACGCTTCCCCAGGCCGCGCCTCTGGCCGACACATTCTTTGATGGCGCAACAGCCGACCAGGCCATGCAGGCTCTGGCGGCACAGCCCGATGCCATCCTGGTGTCGTCCGAGACCGCACACGACTACAGCATTGTCCCCGGAGACATGCTGCGCATCCGCGTCCCCGACGCGCAGGGCAACCTTGTCACAGTCACCTTCCACATGGCCGGAATCGCACTCGAGTTCCCTACGGCGCCCAAGGATGCGTTCCTCGTCGCGAATCAGTCCTATGTCGCTTCGGAGACGGGCAACAACACCATCTCGTACGTGCTGGCGCGAGCTGCGGGGGAAGTGTCCGCGGCGTCGCACGTGCTAAGTGCGCGACTCGGCGCAGGCTGGCAGGTGACCGATCTGGACACGACGAGCGCCCGACTCGTGAATGCCGTTACGTCGGTTGATCTGGCCGTGCTCATCACGTTGGATCTCGTGTTCGCGGTGCTCATCGGCGCCCTCGGCAGCGCGCTCTTCCTCCTGGCTGAACTGTCTGCGCGCCGGCGCGAGCTGGCCACTATGGAGGCTATCGGCGCCCAACCCGCGCAGGTCCGAAACGCGATCGCTGGCGAGGTGGCCGTGATGGGTGTAACCGGCGTCCTGATCGGACTCATCGTGGGCGGATTGCTGGGATTCACCCTCCTCCAGACTCTCGCCGGTCTGTTCGATCCACCGGCACAGCTGCCCGCTCTACCGGTTGCGGCCATCCTGGGTTTTGTTGGCGCGGTCGTGTTGGGGTTGTTTGGAGCGATCGTGGTCGCAACAGCGGCATTGAGGCGTCTCGCGGTTCTGTCGGCGCTGCGCGAGCGTTAACCAGGCCCTGGGTCGGATACTCCCAGGGAGTATCATTGTCTGTAGCATGCCTGCAGTGGACACCGCCAAGCTCGGCTTCCCGAGCATCTCCATCGTCGATGACGGCGCTCCTGCCGACGCTACGAGTGAACACTTGGTCAGCGAGCAGCCAAGCGGCAACGGCAACGGCCCGACAGACGACGGCAAGAACAATGCCAAGGTCGTGATCGTCGGCTCCGGCCCAGCCGGCCTGACCGCGGCCATCTACGCCGCCCGCGCCAATTTGGCGCCGATCGTCATCAGTGGCTACGCGCCCGGTGGCCAGCTCATGATCACGAGCGACGTCGAGAACTTCCCGGGCTTCCCCGACGGCGTCCAGGGTCCCGAGCTCATGCAGAAGTTCCGCGAGCAGGCTGAGCGCTTCGGCACGCGTTTCGTCGACGTTGACGTCGACAAGGTCGACTTCACCCAGCGCCCGTTCAAGCTCTGGGCGGAAGGTAAGCAGTACACGGGTGAGTCAGTCATCGTGGCCACCGGTGCGTCTGCGCTGTGGCTGGGCCTGGAAAACGAGACGCGCCTGCGCGGTCGCGGTGTGAGCGCGTGCGCGACGTGCGACGGGTTCTTTTTCCGCGGCAAGAAGGTCGCGGTCGTGGGTGGCGGCGACACTGCCCTGGAAGAGGCCACGTTCCTGACGCGCTTCGCGACCGAGGTCGTGATGCTGC
>JBDTVN010000031.1:0-11995 GCA_040007155.1 Chloroflexota bacterium | reverse complement strand
CGCAACGCCTGGGCGATCTGCGGCAGCCGCGCGCCACCGCCGCACAGATAGATACGGCCGGGCAGCATGCCCGACTTGGCGAACTCCTCAAGCACCAGTTCCACACCTGCCTGCCACACAGCCACGTCCTCGGCGACGATCTGGCCGACCTCTTCGTGGCGCTCGACCTGCATGCCGCGCGAAAAGTCGACCTTCAATTCCTCTGCTCGGGCGAAGGGCAGCTCAAGCCGATCCGCGAGCGATTTGGTGAAGGCGCGGCCGCCCAGCGCGAACATGCGCGTGCCCTCGATGCCACCTTGGCGGACGAGGGCCACGTCCGTTGTGCCGCCGCCCACATCGATGAAGAGTGCACCCGGGCCTTGAATCTGCTCGTCATTCATGCAGCGCGCGACTGCGTAGGGCTCGGCGACGATCGCGACGAGATCCAGGTCAAGCATCCCGGCCACGGTCTGCAGTGCGCCCAGGTGAACGAGCGGCGCGAACGCATTGAAGATCGAGATCCGAACGTGGCGGCCGTGGAAACCCTGCGGGTTCGTTACCTGGTAGCCGTCGATCGTGGCCCCTGTCACCGCGGCATGCACGAGCCGGATGTCAACATTGGGCAATCCCGTTTCCCAGGTGACGGTCCGCTCCGCCTCTTTCAGTGCCTCGCGCTGCACGCCGTCGATGAGCGCATCAAGCTCACGCGTCGATAGTTGCTGATCGGGCTTCTTGCGTTCCTGGCTCAGGCTCGTCGTGAAGCCTTTCACGAGCTCGCCCGCAATGCCGATGATGACCTGGCTCGAGCGGAAACCGGCCATCTCCTCGGCCTCCTGCAGGGCGACCTGGCAGTTGTCCACGACGGCGCTGATGTCCGCGACAGTGCCCGACTGCATGTGCGAAAGGCCCTGCCGCTTGCGACCGACTCCGCGCACGACTGCCGTTCCGTCCTCCCCGATCTCGAACACCAACGCCTTGGCGAACTCGGTGCCCACGTCGAGTGCCGTGCATGCCCCGATGCGCTCGTTGTCCGACCCTTTTAGGAAGCGGCGCCAGAAGGCCACTCGCTAGTTGCCCTCCGTCTTTCCATCCGTTTCGTCGCGCAGCGTCGCCTCGAGTGCCTCGCGGATCGCGGTCAGGGCGCTGGGCAGCCGATCGCGCCGCGTACCGCGCGCCTGCGCCATCTCAGCCCTGCCGCCACCTTTACCCTCGATGACCGGAGCGCCCTGGCTGACCAGCGTGCCGGCACTAACGCCGCGCGACACGAGGTCGTCGCTCACGGTCACGAACAGCTGTGGCTCGTCGGCCTCGAGACCAAGCGCGATCACGCCCGCACCCAGCTCGGCGCGGAGCGACTTGGCGTACGACTGCAGATCCTTCATCGAGTCGAATGGCGCCGAGTACGACAGGAACCGCGTGCCATCAAGCCAAGCGGCTGACTTGACCAGCGCCGCCGCCGGCTCCGCGACAGATTCGACGTTCGCGCCACCGCCCTTGCCGCGCGACTTCAGCTCTTCGATTCGCGCGGGCAACTGATCGAGCACCTTGGCGCCCGCTGCAACTGCTGCGCGATCGAGCATCGCCATGCGCTCGCTGAAATATGCGTCCGCGCCGTCGCCGGTCAGGGCCTCGATGCGGCGCATGCCGCTGCCGATCGAGCGGTCGCCGGTGATCACGAAGCCGCCGACCTGGCCCGTTGCCGAACAGTGCGTGCCGCCGCACAGCTCGCGCGAGTAACCGTCCACGAACATGACGCGCACACGCTCGCCGTACTTCTCGTCGAAGAAAGCATCGGCGCCAGCCGCTTGCGCTTCCGCCATCGTCATGAAACTGGGCGTGACAGTGCGGTTGTCGCGGACGACGCCGCGCACCTCCGTCTCGATGGTTCGGCGCTCGTCATCAGAAAGCGGCCGATCCAGCGGGAAGTCGAAGCGCAGGTAGTCGGGCGTGACGAGCGACCCGGCCTGGCGCGCGCGCTCGCCGACCGTGTTGCGCAACGCGCGATGGAGCAGGTGCGTGGCGGTGTGGTTGCGCATCGTGCGCGCGCGGCGCACAGCGTCGACTTCGGCGGTGAGCGTCTCGCCCACAGCGACCTTCCCGTGAAGTCGGCCGCGATGCACGATCAACCCGGGAACCGGCCGTTGGGTATCGGTGACGGTGAAGATCACCTCGCCCGACTCGGCCTTCAGTACCCCCTGGTCGCCGACCTGGCCGCCGCCTTCCGCGTAGAACGGCGTCTCGTCGAGCACGATCTCCGCCTCCGCGTCGGCCGGCACGCGCAATTCCGCCTCCGCGACCGCCTTCAATTCCTGGTAGTCGGTGCCATCGCGCAGGATGGCGGCCACCTTGCCCGGCGCAATTGTGGTCTCGTAGCCCACGAACTTGGTCGCGCCAACTCGCTCGCCGACCTGGCCGTATAGCGCCTGTGTCTCGGCGTGCCCGGCGAGCTCAGCCTTCTTGCCGCCGCGCGAGCGTTGGCGCTGCTCATTGAGCGCGGCCTCGAAGGCGGGTCGATCGACCCTCACTCCGTATTCCGCCGCGAGCTCGACCGTCAGGTCGATCGGGAAGCCGTATGTGTCATGCAGGCGAAAGGCGACGTCACCGGGCAAGACCGGTGAGTCGGCCGGCAGGTCATCCGCTCGTACGCCACCGACTTTGCGCTCCGCCCCGGTTATCGGAATGAGTGCTTCCTCGAAATGGACGACGCCGGCGTCGAGAGTGCGCGCGAACTGGCGCTCCTCGGCGGCGATGACGTTGTGGATGTCGGGTCGGAGTTCGGTTAGATATGGGTACGCGCCCTCCATGGCGCTCACGACGACGCCCGACAGGTCGGCCAGGAACGGTTCGAGGCGGCCCAACAGCCGGCCATGGCGCACGGCCCTGCGCAGGATGCGGCGCATGACGTAGCCGCGCCCCTCGTTCGATGGGCGGATGCCATCGGCGACGAGGAATGTCAGCGCCCGGACGTGATCGGCGATGACCTGGTAGCTGAAGCGCTCCTGCTCGAACGTCTCGGGGTCGTGGCCGAGCATCGCGCGCATGGCCTCGTGGATCGGCGTGAAGATGTCCGTGTCGTAGTTGGTATTGACGCCCTGGAGCACGCTCGCCAGCCGCTCGAAGCCCATGCCGGTGTCGACGCTCCTGAACGGCAGCGCGACGCGCGGGCCGTCGGGCTGCTGATCGAACTCCATGAAGACGAGATTCCAGATCTCGAGCCAGCGCGGGCAATTCTCGGAGTGGTCGGGGACGCATTCCGGCCCTTCCGACAGGTGCGCGCCGCGGTCGAAGTGAATCTCGCTGCACGGGCCGCACGGCCCGGTGTCGGCCATGCGCCAGAAGTTGTGGTCGTCGCCCTTGTCGACATCGCCCCAGATGGCCATGCGTTCGGGCGGCATTCCGACCTCGCGCCAATATCGCCGCGCGTCCTCGTCGTCCTTGTAGGTCGTCGCGCCCAGGCGCTCGAACGGGATCTTGTAGACGGTCGTGAGCAGCTCGACCGCCCAGCTGATGGCTTCCTTCTTGAAGTAATCGCCGAACGACCAGTTGCCGAGCATCTCAAAGAAGGTGTGATGCCGAGTTGTTCGGCCGACCTCTTCGAAGTCGTTGTGTTTGCCCGCCACGCGCAGGCAGCGCTGGCAGTCGACGGCGCGCTTGTAGGAACGCGTTTCAGCGCCGGTCAGCACGGACTTGAATTGGACCATGCCCGAGTTGGTGAAGAGCAGTGTCTGGTCCCCCGCCGGGACAAGGCTCGCGCTGGGCACGACCTCATGGCCGCGCTCGGCGAAAAAGTCGATGAAGTGCTGGCGGATCTCGGATGCCGGCATGAACGGGATCGCGCCCACCTCGCCGACGGTGCGTTCGGGCATGGCTAAAGAGTAGGCGAAGCAAGCGGCTGCGGCAGGTATTCGCCGCTCACGCCAGTGAGGCGCTGATATTGTCGGAAGCCACCCCGCGGAGTTCGAGTGCGCATCCTGACCAAGGCTTGGAATTGGCTGCCCGAGAACGTCCGCCGGACATTCGGCCTGCGTGCGCTGCGGCGATCCGCGGCCAGCGGTCGCGCGATCGCCAGGCACAACTCCAAGCAAGCGACCAGCGCGCCGATCCTGAACTTCTTCCCGGAGCGCCCACTGCCGCGCGCGCAGCTGCTCGGTCTACTGGCACTGCTCGGGGTGCGCATCGGCAGCGACCTCCGCGGCGGCCCGCAGATTGCCTGGCAGAAGGGCACGTGGCTCCGCCCAGCCGATCAGGCGAAGCTGCCGGCGTACGCGATAAACCGCGCCTGCAGCGACGTCTCGAAGAGCCGCGTCGACGCGCTCTGGGGTGACCTCGCCGGATACTCGCTCAGCGTCGATCCGCTGGTCAGCGCTGGACCACTGGTGGTCAAATCGGACGAGAACGCCCGGCACGACTGGCGTGTCGTCAACGGGCCACTGCGCCGCCGGCAGGCGGGCATGGTCTACGAACGCCTCATCGACGCCACGGTGGGCGAGCACTATGTGCAGAGCCGGCCCGTGATCATGCGCGGCCATATGCCGCTCGTGTACGAGGTCCACTTTCCGCGGCACCATTGGCGGGCCGATGCACGCATGTTTCCGGGCGAGATCAGTGCCGTCTACTCGGTCTCCGAAGTCGAGCTGATACTCGCCTTTGCGGCGGCCATCGGCCTCGGATACGGTGAGCTTGACGTGCTGCGCGAAAGCGCGACCGGAAAGTTGTTCGTGATCGATGCCAACCCGACCCCCGTCGCGCCGCATCACATCAGTCCCGACGACGAAGCGACGACGCGACGCCAGATGGCCGACGCCTTTGCCGAGATCTTTGCGGCTGACCTCGCGCGCTGAACTCACGCGCTGAGTGATCCGCGCACCGGCGTAACATCACCGTCCAATGTCCGTGGAGTCGGTCGGGCTTGATTGCCCCCGCTGTGGAGCCGCAGTTCCAGGGGACGCCAGGTTCTGCATGAGCTGCGGCCAGTCGCTCGCCCCCGAAGGCGCCGCGGCGACAGCCGCGGCACGCCAGACGCGACTCGCGGCCTCAGCCCCGGCGCCGCTAGTCGAGAAAATGCGCGCCGCCAAGCTGACCGGCGAGCGCAAAGTCGTCACTGCGCTGTTTGCTGATGTCGTCGGCTCGACGACCCTCGCCGAATCGATGGACGCCGAAGACTGGACCCAGCTCATCAACGAAGCGTTCGACCTGATGTCCAAGGCGATCTACCGCTATGAAGGCACGATCGCCCAGCTCCAGGGTGACGCGCTGCTGGCCTTCTTCGGCGCGCCAGTGGCTCACGAG
This sequence comes from Chloroflexota bacterium, assembly GCA_040007155.1. Lineage (GTDB taxonomy): Bacteria > Chloroflexota > Limnocylindria > Limnocylindrales > CSP1-4 > JALYGJ01. Next base: position 6,727 of record JBDTVN010000031.1, on the reverse strand, counting down.
GATGACCCGGAACGCGCCGTCCGCGCCGGCCTGGACATGATCGTGGCGATCGACGAGTACGCCGCGCAGCTCAAGCGGACCCACGGCATTGACTTCCGCATTCGTGCCGGCATCAACACCGGGCCCGTGATCGTCGGCAACGTCGGCTCTGATCTGCGCTACGAGTACACGGCGCTCGGCGACGCGGTGAACGTGGCGGCGCGTGTCCAGACCGCCGCGCAACCGGGTGACGTGCTGATCAGCTCGATGACCCAGCGCTTCGTCATGACGACCTTCGACTTCGAGGACCTGGGCGATGTCCAAGTCAAGGGCAAGTCGGAGCCGGTCCATCTCTACAAGGTTGTCGGCCTCCAGGCGACGCCCGGTCGCAAGCGCGGTCTCGAGGCAGTCGGCCTGTCGAGCCCGCTGGTCGGCCGAGCCCAGGAGCTCAAGACGCTGACCGACCTATTCGACGTAGCCAAAGCGGGACGCGGCCGCCTGGCAGTGATCCTGGGCGAACCTGGCCTGGGCAAGTCCCGACTTCTCGCCGAGCTGAAGGCACAGGTAGGTGCCCAGCCTGCCACGGTCGACGGGGCGCCCGGGACCGCGCAATGGGTCGAAGGCCGCTGCGTAACCTATGGCCGCGCCCTGCCTTACCACCTCGTGTTCGACATGGTCTGGTCGCTCCTCGGAATTCACACCGCGGACGTCGAGACCATTCCCCGACGCGAGGTCGACGAGCGCCTGACCACTCTGTTGGGTGACGAGGCCAAGGACGTCGCGCCATACCTCGCGCACATGCTCGACTTGCCGCTGGACCAGGCCGAGCTCGACCGCGTCCAGATCGACCCTTCCACTCTGCAGGGTCGTTACGTCTCGGCCCTCGCCCGCGTCGTTCGCGCCCATGCCGAACGCGGCCCGGTCGTGCTGGTGGCGGAGGACATCCACTGGGCCGACCCGGCGTCAGTCGACATCCTCGTGCAGCTCTTCCCGCTGTTGACGCCGCTGCCGGTGTTGGTTCTATTCGTCGGCCGCGTCGAAACCGACGCGCCCGGGTGGCGCCTGGTAACTCAGATCAAGACTGGCTTTGGCGATGCGCTGACGGAGATCCGCCTGCAGCCACTTGACGAAAGCGCCAGCCGCCAGCTGGTTTCCAATCTCCTTGAGATTGAGTCGCTTCCCGAAGACGTCCGCATGGCCATCCTGACCCGCGCCGAGGGCAATCCTTTCTTCGTGGAGGAAGTCATCCGCATGCTCATCGGCCGCGGCGCCATCATTCCAGAAGGCGACCACTGGACTGCGACCGAGACCATCAGTCAGGTCGAGATCCCGGACACGCTCCACGGCCTTCTGCTCGCGCGCATCGACCAGCTGCCTGAAAGCGCCAAGCGTTCATTGCGCGTAGCCGCCGTAATCGGTCGCCAGTTCCAGGTGCGAGTCCTGGAAAAGGTTCTAGACGAGGCTCCCGCATGACAACCGACCTGGCGCTCGACACGCTCGAGGCGCGCGGCCTGATCCGCCTTGCCGCTGCCCAGCCCGAGATCGAATACCTGTTCCGCCATGCGCTGCTCCAGGACACGGCGTACGAATCACTGCTCAAGCAAGAGCGGCGCACGCTCCACCAGGTGGTGGGCACGACCCTCGAGCAGCTTTACCCCGATCGGTTGGGTGAGATGTCAGCAGTGCTGGCGCGCCACTTCGAGCAGGCGGGCGACACCGACAAGGCAATCGAGTACTTGAAGCAAGCGGCCAAGTTCGCGATCGATCGCAACGCCATCACCGAGGCCTACCAGCTGTACGGCCGAGCATCCGCCTTGTTGCCACCGTACGACCCTGAAACCCCGCCATCGATCCGACAACGCAGGATCGAGATAGAGCTGGGCCGGGCACAATCCGGCTTCACATTCCTGCCGGACGGCGCGCAACTCGCGATCCTCGAGCCGCTCGTCGCCCAGACAGCTCAGCTGGGCGATCTGCGACTTGAGGCAGATGTCCATCTGGCGATCGCTCTGTTGAGCCAGATGCATGGCAGCAGCCCGATTGACGATCCCGAGCTGGCGCGCTCGCTCGCTCGCGTAAATGAGATCGGGCGCGAACTGAATGACCCGATGATTGCCGCGCTGTCGACCTCGATCGTGGGCCTGTTCGAGATCTTCAGCGGTCGAATGCGCGAAGGAGTAGCGCGGCTCGAGGCGGTCCAGCCCATGCTTGAACAGAAACGCGACTTTGTCGGCTCGTCATTCGCGCTGGTCGCTCTGGCGATCGGCTACGCCCGACTGGGTGAGTTCGCCAAGTCGGAGCTAGCAGTCCAGAAGTCAAAGGATCTGGCGGAGCAGGGCGACGTCGTGGTTCGGGTTGATGCGCTGATCGGTGAATCGAACCTGCACTCAATCCGGGGCGACCTTGAAAGGGCGGTGCCGTTGGCGATGCAGTGCGCCCAGCTATCGGAGGAAGCCGGCGCGTCCGCATGCGTCGTCGCCAGCAACTACGTGCTTGGCGACGCCTATATGCGCCAGGGCCAGTTCGCCTCAGCCAAGATCGCCTTCGATCGAAGTGAGGAGATCGCCCAGGTCACCGAGCAGCGCATTTTCAAGCCGTCGATCTCGGCCTATCTGCGCAACCTGGGCGCGACCATGGGCAACGTCGCCATGCATAGCCACATCTTCGACGATGCCCTCGAGGAGGCGCGCGCCATCAAGGATCTGTTCGGCGAGGCGACGATCGTCTGGCGACGCGCCGAGACGGAGGCAAATGAGCCCAGCAGCAGGCGCGACGAGAGCAAGATGCTGACCGACTTCGCGTTCGCGACCAAGCAGTTCGCAGACATGGGTGCCCGGCCGTACGTCGCTCGAGTCGAGCGCGACTGGGGCCATGCGTTGCTCGAGATTGGGCGAAACGACGAAGGTCGCGCCAAGCTGGCTGAGTCACGCGACTTGCTCACGTCCCTCGGCATTACCCGTGAGGCTGAGGAGCTGATCCAGGAGCTCGCCGCTTAAGGTCAGCGGCGACCCTGCATCTGCTGACGCAGTTTGTCTGCGCCACCCGCGATGCCCGCTCCGATCGCGCCGACGGTTCGCTTGGCGCGATCAACGGCCGCGGCCGGGCCGCGCACGATGTCCTCGGCCGCTTCGATCGTCGAGCGCAGCGACACCAGGCTGCCGCCAGCCTCATCGAGGAGCGCGTCAACTCTTTCGAGACGCGGCTGCAACTCGGCTGATACGCGGCTGACATTGGTCGTCGCCTGACGCAGCTCCTTCAATGTGGCCGGGAGCTCGCCGCTCACGACACTGAGTACTTCTGACGCGGAACGACTGACGCGGCGCACGTCGCGCGACAGGCGCCAGACGGAAATTGCGATGATCAGCACGGACAGGGCGATCACGCCAAACGCGACGGCGGCGGCGATGGCGACGACGAGATTGACGTCCTCAGCAGTCATCGGTCGGTCCGCGCAGAGGCAATGACGCTCGCCGCGACGATGATCAGGATGCCCACCCAGGCAAGAGCGGACGCGTAGAGCAGGCCGAAGTCACCGATTGCCAGCGGGTCGCCCAAGCGCGCCCCCAGCGCCTGTCCGGCATAAGCGCCAAGCATGGCGGCCAGTCCCACAAACGCGAGCCTCAAGCCGCCCGAGCCACGGATGAGCAGGTAGATGCCCGTATGGAAAAGGCCGACTAACACCGACAGCACCGGCGCGGGCGAAATCTCAGGCACTGGCTATCCGTCCGCCGCCGACGACCTCGTCGCCGCTGTAGAAGACCGCGGCCTGCCCGGGCGCAGGAGCCCACGAGGGCGTGTCGAGTCGGACGTGCCAGTCAGCACCGCGTCGACTGACCGTGCCCGGAACCGGGGTTGCGCGGTGACGGATGCGTACGTGCGTCTGGAATTCATCGCGCGGCGGCTCGCCAGCGACGAAGGACACCTTCTCCATAGCGAACTCGTCGCGATAGAGATCCTCGCGCCGACCGAGAGTGATGACGTTGGCCGCGGCATCGATGGACGACACGTAGCGCGGCTGCCCCAGCGCCACGCCAAGACCCGTCCGCTGGCCGATGGTGTAAGCCGGGGCACCCCTGTGCTCACCCACCCGCTCGCCGTCCGCGTCGAAAAGCGGGCCGGGTGTCTCGGTCCAGCCCGCGCGCGTCTTCAATGCGTCGCGGTAATCGCCGCCCGGCACGAAGCAGATCTCCTGGCTCTCCGGCTTCTCCGCCGTGACCAGGCCGTGGCGCCGCGCGACATCGCGCACCTCGTTCTTCGTCAGGTCGCCCAGCGGGAACATCGTGTGCGCCAGCTGGTCCTGGCGCAGCCCATACAGGAAGTACGACTGGTCCTTGTTCGTGTCGGCACCGGCGAGCAGTCGGTAGCGCCGGCCGCCAGGGGCGCCGGCATCCTCCAGTGCGTCAACTCGGGCGTAATGGCCGGTAGCGACGGCGTCGCACTCGAATTGGCGCAGCGCCTTGCCGAGCAGCGCGCCGAACTTCACGTACGAGTTGCAGTCGACGCACGGGCTGGGTGTGCGGCCGTCGAGGTACGCGTCAAGGAAGGGCTGCATGACACCAGCGTCGAACTCGCGCTCAAGGTTGAGCACATAGAACGGGATGCCCAGCTGCCCGGCGACGCGACGGGCGTCATCGGCCGCGTCGAGCGAGCAGCAACTCTTTTTGAATTCGCTGTAGGAGTCGGCGACATCATGCAGGCGCATCCAGACGCCAACGGCTTCAACGCCCGACTCGGCCAACAGTGCCGCTGCAACCGAAGAGTCCACCCCACCAGACATGGCGACGAGAACTCGGCCTTTCTTAAGCACCGACCTGCTCGCCCAGCGGATCGAACGCGACCATGCGTGCCGCGTTGCGCAGCCGGTTGATGACCTGCGGCACGATCTGGATCGCCTCGTCGATCTCCGCGGCCGTCGTGGTGCGGCCCAGGGTGAGGCGCAGCGAACCGCGCGTCTCTTCCTCGGGGTAGCCCAGCGCAGTCAGAACGTGCGACGGCTCCGTTGAGCCCGTCGTGCAGGCCGACCCGGTGGACGCCGCGATGCCCGCCAGGTCGAGGTTCAGGATCAGCGCCTCGCCGTCGACATCGCGCGCGATCACCGACAAATGACCGGGCAAGCGCTTCTTTGGGTGACCTGTCAATTCGACATTGGGCAGATCAGTGATCGCGTCGTGCAACCGGTCGCGCAGAGCCGCCAATCGGGGGGCAACGTCGGGCTGCTCGGCGCGGGCCAGGTCGTACGCGACGGCCATGCCGTAAGCGCCAGCCACGTTCTCCGTGCCGGCGCGGCGATAGCGTTCCTGCGCGCCACCGTGCAACTGCGGCAGGATGATCGTGCCGTGGCGCACGTAAAGCGCGCCCATGCCCTTGGGTCCTTCGAACTTGTGCGCGCCGATCGACAGCAGATCGACGTCGAGCGCCTGGACGTCGATCGCCATGTACGGCGCAGCCTGGATCGCGTCGACGTGGATGGCTACTCCCCGGTGGGCCTGCACGCGGCTAACCAGATCGGCCAGCGGCTGGATTGTGCCCACCTCGTTGTTGGCGAGCATCACGCTCACCAGGATGGTGCGTTCATTGATCGCGCCATCGAGCTGCTCGGGGTCCAGCCGCCCGTAGCGATCCACAGGCAGCACCACGATTTCGAAGCCGAACTTCTCGAGATGGCGCATTGAGTGCAGCACGGCGTGGTGCTCGACGGCGCTCGTGATCAGCCGGTTGCCACGCGCCTTGCCGGCCCACGCAACACCCTTGATGGCGAGGTTGATCGCCTCGCTGCCACCACCAGTGAAAATGACCTCGCGCGGTTGCGCGTTGAGGCCTGTGGCCAGCCGCTCATGGGCCTCGTCGAGCGCGGCGCGGGCCTTCCGGCCGGACGCATGAACCGACGACGGGTTGCCGAAGTCCGTCGTGAGCAGCGGCATCATCGCGTCGAGCACCTCACGTCGCAACGGCGTCGTCGCGGCATGATCGAGGTACACGGACATGGGCGCGATTGTAGGCCGCACGGGGCTCGCCTCAGCCTTCGCTTGTGGCTCGCTCTTCTCGTCGGCGCTGGTCGTAGTCCTTGCCCGCCTCACGCCGACGGTCGTGTTGGCTCAAGTGCCGCTTGCGCAGCCGCAGGTTCTTCGGTGTGACCTCGACCAGCTCGTCGGTCGCAATGAATTCGATCGCCGACTCGAGCGTCAGCGGCGGAGGTGGAGTCAGCCGGAGCGACTCGTCGTGCGAGTGAGTGCGGATGTTGGTGAGCTTCTTTTCCTTTGTCGGATTGACGTCCATGTCGTTCGGTCGGGCGTTCTCGCCGATGATCATGCCCTCGTAGACCTCGACGCCCGAATCGATCAGGAGCTGCGACCGCTCCTGCAGGTTGAACAGACCGTAGGCATTCGATTCACCCGACCTATCACTTACCAGCACACCACTCGTACGGTGGCTCACCTCCCCCGCCCAGGGACCGTAGCCGGCGCCAATCTGGTGCAGCAACGCGGTTCCACGGGTCTCCGTCAGGAGTTGGCCGCGGTAGCCGACGAGGCCGCGCGTCGGGATCAGGAACTCCATCCGCGTCCGACCATCCGCGTCGGTTGACATCAGCTCGAGTTGCGCGCGGCGCGCGGCTAGCGACTGGCTTACCGGCCCGATGAACTCCGGTGGGATGTCGACAGTGATGTGCTCGTACGGCTCCTGGACCTCGCCGCCGACTTGGTGCAGCAGCACCTCCGGCCGCGACACTTGCAGCTCGAAACCCTCACGG
>JBDTVN010000030.1:0-12078 GCA_040007155.1 Chloroflexota bacterium | reverse complement strand
CCAAGCCCAACTCCGTCGGACACGCCTTCACCAACACCGAGCGACACTCCAAGCCCAACTCCGTCGGACGGGCCTTCGCCGACGCCGACGCCGTCGCCGACGCCGAGCCCGACGCTGCCTGACACCGGCGGTTCGCCGACACCTAGTGCGACTCCGACCCTGCCCAACACCGCCACGGCGCTGAGCAGTTCGCAGACGCCTGCAGACCCGACGAACAGCGCCTTCCTGCTGCTGCTCGTGGGCAGCGTGGCCGCAATGTTGTTCATGTTCCTGCCGCGCAAGAAGAGGGCAGAGCGACCTAAGCTCTAGCGAATCGGCAGGACTCCAGGAGACACAAAAGCAGCGCGGCCTGTCGGCCGCGCTGCTCTTTTATTTCCAGTTGGATTGGCCCCCGCTTGGGACCGTGGACTATTCGTCCTTGTCGGCAGCCTCTTCGGCACCAGCCTCGGGCTTCTCGGCGCCTTCGGCAGCCTCTTCGGCACCAGCCTCGGCTACGGCCGCGACCGGCTCCTCCTCGACACGCGGCTGCTGAACGCGCGCCAGCGCCTCAGTGAGCTCGGTGATGAGGGTCACGCCGGCAGGTATGACCAGGTCGGACGCATGAAGGACCGCGTCGAAGTCGACGAGGGGTGTGATGTCGAGCTCGATGCCCGACGGCAGATCGTCTGGCTTGGCGCGCACGACGACCGCGTCACGCAGGTGGAGCATGACGCCGCCCTGCTTCGCGACCGCGTCCGAGGTCCCGACGAAGATGAGCGGCAGATCAGTTGTGCGCTCCGCGGACAGGTCAACGACAAGCAGATCGACGTGAAGCGTGCGCCGGTTAACCGGGTGCTCCTGGATCCCCTGGAGCAGCACCGGCTGGACCTTGCCATCACCCTCCATCGTGAGGTCGATCACCGCGTGGCGGCCAGCGCGGCGGCGCAGCAGCTCGAACTCGTGCGCGTCAAGGGTTACGTTGTGTGATTCGACGCCGGCACCGTATACGACGGCCGGCAGGCTGCCCTCTTTGCGCAGGTGCGCGACGGCTTTGCCGCGTATGTCGCGCGGGCGGGCGGAAAGTGTTGGTCGGCTCATAGGACGGGTGATTGTACGATGCGAGCCATGGCGGCCTCGATTCTGATAGTTGAAGACGAGTACGCGGTTGCGCGCGGGCTCCAATATGCACTGCAACAGGAGGGCTACGACCTTACCGTCGCGCGCAGCGGCGAGGAGGGCCTGGAGATCGCCACTCGTGCGGCGCCGGACCTGATCGTGCTCGACGTGCGCCTGCCGGGGATGGACGGGTTCGAGATGCTGCGCCGGTTGAGAGGCGCAGGCAACAAGGCACCGGTGCTCTTCCTCACGGCACGCGACGAGGAGATGGACAAGGTCATCGGCCTCGAACTTGGCGCGGACGACTACATGACCAAGCCATTCGGGCTGCGCGAGCTGATGAGCCGCATCAAATCGCTCCACCGCCGCGCGTACGGCGAATTGGCCGATGCGGTCGGCGGGCGCGTCATCCGCCACCACGATCTGCTGATCGACCTTGACCGCCGCCGCGTCCAGCGCGGCGAGCGGCGCGTCTCGCTAACTGCGACCGAGTTCGAGATCCTGCGCCACCTCGCGTCACGGCCTGGCCGCGTCTTCTCACGCAGGGAGCTCATCGAGCTCGTGCGCGACTACGAGGCGCTCGACCAGGACGAGAAGACGATCAACGTCCACGTCAGCCACCTGCGCGAGAAGCTCGAGGACGATCCGTCGGATCCGCAGTTCATCCTCACGGTCCGCGGCGCGGGCTATGCCTTCGCGGAGCGGTAGTCGGCTGTCATAGTCGGCTGCGCTCGTCCGGCACCCTGATGCCCCGTTTCCTGCCGCGTTTCATGACCGGGTTGCGCGCCCGCCTGGTCATCGGTTTCCTGATCGTGGTGGCGATCGTGCTCGCCCTCATGTTCGCGACGCTGCCGCGACTGCTCGACGGCTACTTCGCCCAGCAGGCGCGCGAGGACCTGGGCCGCCGATCGGGCGAGGTTCGGCTGCTCGTCATCAGTCGGCTCACGCTCTATCAGTCAGCCGGGGTCGAGGCGCCACGTCCGATTCTGCTGCCGACCGACCCGCTCAAAGTCGCACCTGGTCTGTTCGAATCGCTGGGCACGCCGGAAGACGGCTATGTGTTCGGTCTCGCGCGCGACATCGCCCAGGCAAACGTGAGCATCACGATCGCGCCTGACGAGGATCACCCCAACCAGTTCGTGTATCGGCTCGATGTGCCGCTATCAGATCAGTACGCGCAGCCTGGCCAGCAACGTGAGCAGATCGTTGGTGATCCGTACAGCTTCACCTTCTCCGACCTCTTCTGGTCTCAGTCCGGCGCTGGGGCGCCACAGCGACTGGTCACGATCTCGCTCTCCGACCCATTCACGTACCGCGTGCAGACGATTGAGACGATCGTCGGTGTCATGGGCGTGGCAGCTGTCCTGGCGCTGATCGCCGCGGTAATCCTTTCGGTGCTCATAGCCAACCGCCTCGCCAACCCGATCCGCCGTCTGACCGGCGCTGCGCGCGAGCTATCCGAGGGCCACCTCGACACGCGCGTCCCGCCGCCGGGCAACTCGCCGGAGATGCACGAGCTGACCGCCGCATTCAACGCGATGGCTGAGCGCGTCCAGGACTCGATCGAGTTCATCCGGCGCGACCGCGACCGATCGCGCGACTTCCTCGCCGACGTCTCGCATGAGCTGCGCACGCCCATTGCCGCCCTTAGAACCTTCAACGAGCTGCTCAGGGAAGGCCAGGTGCCGGACAAGGCGACGCGCCAGGAGTTCCTCGAGGAGAGCAGCCAGCAGATCGACCGCCTCGATTGGCTGGCGAGCAATCTGTTGGAGCTGTCCAAGCTCGACTCGGGCCTGGTACTGCTCGATCTGCGCCCGGACGACCTGCGCGCTGTCGTCAAGAACGCCGTGCAGCAGGCGCAGCCCTCGGCCGACCGGAAGGGCGTCAAGCTCGTCGTGCGCGTGCCCGACGAGCCAATCCGCCAGCGCCACGACCCGCAGCGCATGGGCCAGGTGCTGGGCAATCTGGTCGGCAACGCCATCAAGTTCACGCCTGCCGGGGGATCGGTCGAGATCGGCCTCGAAGCGTCCCAGGGCGGCGCGGAGTTCCGCGTGGCCGACTCGGGCGTGGGTATCGACGCGCGCGAGCTGCCCTATGTCTTCGACCGCTTCTATCGCGGCACGCAGGCAATCGAGCCGCGCGCAACCGGGTCAGGCCTGGGCCTGTCGATCGTCCGCTCGATTGTCGAGATGCACAATGGCCGCGTGGCGATCACGAGCACGCCGGGCAGCGGCACGCAGGTATCTGTGAGCCTGCCGTCGGACGTGTCCGTTTCTTCATCCGCCGCTGCCCGCGCCTGAACCGGACTCGTGGCAATCTAGTTCATGCCGTGAGCGACAACTCGAACGATGCGTCTAACGACGCGCCCGAACAGACACAACCGCAGCAGACGCCGTATTCCTATAGCCCGCCAGCCGAGCCGCGTAGCCAATGGGCCGCGCCGGGCTGGGCACAGGGCAGCCCGCCGCACTGGTTCGAGCCACTCCCCGGGCAGGAACGCCGCCGTCAGCGCCGGGGTCGTTCCGGCGCATACATCGCGGCGCTGTTTGTCGTCGCCCTCGTGGGCAGCTTGCTCGGTTCGGCGCTCACCTACGCCGCGCTGCTGAGCACGGGCCAGATCCATGGCAGTGGCAGCAACGTTGCCGCCGCGAGCCCCACACCGCTACCCGCCTCTTCCGCATCGCCCGGGCCGCACCTCGGCAGCGACAGCACGGACGTCACCAGTGCCGCCCAACAGGTCAGTCCGGCGGTCGTGACGATCACGGTTGAGTCCGCAGCCGCAACTGATCCGCTGTCCCTGCCTCAGACCGGCATCGGGTCCGGCATCATCTATGACACTGCCGGGTGGATCCTGACCAACCGCCACGTAGTTGCCGACGCGAGCACCGTCACGGTCGATCTCAACGACGGCCGCCAGGTCACAGGCACGGTCTACGGGGTCGACACGCTGACGGACCTGGCCATCGTCAAGATCGACGCGTCCAACCTCCACGCCGCACCAATAGGCGATTCGACACTCCTTCAACCGGGCCAGACGGCGATCGTCATCGGCAGCGCACTGGGCACATTCACCAACAGCGTTACGTCAGGCGTGATCTCGGCCCTGGGTCGTACGCTCGTCACCACTGATCCGCTCAGCGGCGCGCGGCGCCGATTGCGCAACCTCGTCCAGACCGACGCCGCGATCAACCCCGGCAACTCGGGCGGCCCGCTCGTGAATGCCAACGGTGAGGTAGTCGGTGTCTCGACCGCCTACGCCGAAGGGGCACAGGGCATCTTTTTCGCGATCCCGATAAATATCGCGAAGCCAATCATGCGCCAGGCAGTGGCCGGCGAGCCTCTGACACGGCCGTGGATCGGGATCACCTACGTCGCGGTTGACAAGGCCGTTGCCGCCGAGAACAGCCTGCCCATCGACTACGGCGCGTGGCTCTCTGCGGACACGGGCACAGGTGATTCACCGATCAAGGACGGCAGCCCCGCAGCCGCGGCCGGTCTGATGGCGGGCGACATCATCACCTCGATCAACGCTGCGCGCGTCGATTCCTCGCAGGGTCTCGACGACCTGCTGAGCAACTACGATCCTGGCGAGCGACTGACGCTGGGAGTATTGCGCGCCGGTGAAACGCTGCAGATCGGCGTCACCCTGGGAACGCGGCCAGCCGGCCTCGAATAAGAGCGAGATCGCTCACCTAGCGCGAGCGCTCGACTCTAACTCCGGCGTACTCGAGCACGCCGTCGATCGGAACGCCCGGCTTCCTGACCGTCACCGCCACGCCCTGGACGAGCGGTTGCTTCTTGAGAATCTCGTGAGCGACGTGCTCGGCCAGTCCCTCAAGCAGGTGGTACTCGTGCTCCTGGGCGACGTGGCGGCACAGCTCGAACACCGCGCCATAGTCAGCCGTCTTTTCGAGATCGTCGCCTTCGCCCGCGCCCTTGAGATCGAGCGTCATGTCGACGTCCATCTCGATCACCTGGAGGTCTGCCCGCTCACCATCGCCAGCGCCCATGTGGCACTCGAATTCCATGTTGTGCAAGTAGATGTGATCAGTCATGTCGTCTCCGCTGGTGCGCGCCAGCCGCGCACGATCGCATCGGCCAAACGCGCTGCGCGGACATTGGGTTGGACGTCGTGAACCCGGACGATATCAACGCCGGCCGCTATGCCGAGCGCCGTGGTCGCCAGGGTACCTTCCAGACGCTGATCGGCAGGAAGGTCGAGCACCTTGCCAATGGTTGATTTGCGACTGGCGCCCAACAGGATCGGCCGACCCAGAACCTGGAGCGCGGCAAGGTCATGCAGCAGGGCGATGTTGTGGTCGGGCGTCTTGCCGAAGCCGATGCCGGGATCAACGATCAGCCACTCCCAGCTGATGCCGGCGGCGAGTGCCGCGTCGATGGCGCGCGACAGATCGGCGATCACCTCGGCCACGAGGTTGACATAGCGCGCCTCGTGACGGTTGTGCATGAGCGCGAGCGGCACCTCACGTTCCGCGGCGAGGCGCAGCAGTTCGGGTTCCGCCGCCGTGCCCGACACATCGTTGATCAGCTGCGCGCCGGCATCGAGCGCCGCTTGCGCGACCCGGGCCGACGTCGTATCGATGCTGAGCGGCATGTCGGGCAATGCCTGACGAACGGCCGCGACCACCGGGATGGCACGCGCCATTTCATCCTCGGCCGAAAGCTGGGCGTGGCCGGGCCGCGTCGATTGGCCGCCAATGTCGAGGATGTCGGCCCCTTCGCGGGCCATGCGCTCGGCCTGGGCAACTGCGGCCGCAACCGGATCCGCACCGTCCGCCATGATGCCGTCGCCGCTGAACGAGTCGGGCGTCACGTTGATGATGCCCATCACGTACGTCTTTGCGCCCCACTCGAACAGCCGACTACCGATTTGAAGCGCCTGCGGCGGACGCCGCGGAACGCCCGATTGCGCGTTGGGCGGCAGGCTGACGGAGGGTGTCGCGTCCACTAGACGATCCTGTTGCGCACGTAGCCGACAAGGTACAGCGAGCCGCAAACGACCAAAGTTCCGAGGGCGGCGGTTGCTGCCGCGTCAAATGCCTCGTCCGTGTCAGCGATCGCAGACGAGTTCTTGCCCCATTCCGCAGCAAGGGCGCGTGGCGGCATCGAGTTAGGGGCGCCGGGCACGGTGGTCGCGACGAACCTGGATCGTGGCAGCGCGGCCTTGAGCGGGTCGAGCATCCGCTCTTGCCAGTGGTTGGCGAGCACACCCATGAGCACTATGGGCGGCGCTTCACCCAGGCGCGGCCGGAGGTCGCTGAGTGCCGCCGCTAAGGCGGCGAGCCCGGCCGGATTGTGCGCACCATCAAGGAGCACGTCGGGTCGGCCAGCTTTGCCCGGGATGAACTCGAGCCGGCCCGGCCAGCGCACGTTCGCCAACCCCTTCTTGATCGCGCCACCAGGGACGTGCGCGATTTGTGCGTCATCGAGTGCGCCGACGATCCCTGTCGCAACGGATGCATTCGCGACCTGGTGGCGGCCGAGTAGACCAATCTTTAGGCGCGGGTCGAGATCTGCCGGCGTACGAACGTCGAGCGGCACGACGACACGGCCTGCTCGACGGCGGATCACGCCAAGGGCGGGCTCGACCGCGCCTGTGACCGCGAATGAGTCGCCACGTTTGATGATCGCGGCCTTTTCGCGAGCGATTGCCTCGACCGTGTCACCCAGGTACTCCATGTGGTCGAGCGCGACGTTGGTGATCGCTGCGACGCCGCCCTGCCAGGCGTTGGTCGCGTCGAGGCGGCCGCCCAAACCAACCTCGATCACGCCGACGTCTACGCGGGCATGGCGAAACCAGGTGAATGCCGCGGCCGTGATGATCTCGAACTCCGTCGGCGGCCCGTGCCTCTTGGCGACCGAATCGGCCGCATCGAGCACCTCGGTCACGACGGTGATGAAGTCCTCCACGGCGATTGGCGCGCCGTCGACAACGATTCGTTCGCGGTAGGACACGAGATGCGGCTTGGGCGTTTGGCCCACGCGGATGCCGCCGGCGCGCAGTACCGAGGCGACCATTGCCTGGGTCGAGCCCTTGCCATTTGTGCCGCCGATCAAGACGCCGGGCAGGCCCAGCTGCGGGTCGCCCATCTGCTTGAGGAGTGCGCGCGTCCGACCAAGGCCCAGTCGGATCCCAAAGCGACCGCGCGCGGCCAATCGCGCGAGAACTGCCTGGTAACGAGGATCGGATTCCGTGGGCACGAGCGGAAGCCTAGAGGTCGAGGTCGTCCTCGTAGAAGACGCACTGATTGAAACGCGGCGACAGACAGATGTCGCCCACGTAGCTCTGCTCGAGATGGACGCCGCCGCGCAGCTGGCAGCGAGCGACATTGCTGTCCTGGCGCATCAGCGCCTTGAGCAGATGCGGCGCGGTTATGGGGATCGGGCCGCGCGGTCCGGTCATGTAGTAATGCGGGCAGACGTTGCGCCGCAGGTTGGGCAGGCCAAAAGGGATGCGCGGCATGCCTGCGCCATTGACCGGGGGTGCGGCAGGTCGGCGCAGACCAAGGTTGTTGGCAACGCGACTGATCGGGACACGCGGCGGGTCCGGCGGCAAAGGGCGTCCGCCTAGCGCGCGCGCGAGTGTGGCCACAGGTCGACGCGACGATGGTTCCATGAAGTTGCCGTAGCGTACACGCACCACTGAGCACGCGAACGTGCGCGCGCGCACCACTTGTACCGCTCCCACTTGGACGCTAGTACTCCATCACGGCATGAATTTCTGCTGGCGCAACGGTCGCACGTCATGTCTGTCGCCCTGCCACACTTGCGCTAATGCCGGGACCGTCCCAACGCTCGTCGCGAGCCCGCGGCGGTCCGAACGACAGGCGCGCAGGTGCCCAACGCCCGCGTCGGAACCGCCAGGCAACTGCCAAACGCCGTCAGGCGTCTGCGCGCGCGCCGCGAATTTCGTGGGGCCGCCGCGTCGGACTTGCATTTGCGCTTCTCGTTCTTGCCGGCGGCGCGATCGTGTTCGCCGGTGGCGGACTCAATGCGCCGGCGCACGACCCAGGCTCGAGTGGCAGTTTCGAGGCATTGCCCGCGCCGCAGATCCTGACGCCGGACGTCGTTCTGACGCGCGACCCGACGATGGACCTGACGCTCATCCGGCCGGACGGCCTGGATTCTGCCAAGAACTACACGGTGCGCGTGACCGTCAACGGCCGCAACGCGCTCGAGCGGCCGCTACCTGCTCAGGAGCAGTTCGTCATGGCTGGCGTCACTCTGACCGAGGGCGAGAACAGCATCCGCGCCGCACTGCTTGATGAGGGCGCGATCGGCGCCACGTCCGCGGCACTGATCGTCACGCGCGACACGACCGCGCCGGTGATCCGCGTCACGCGGCCGGAGCCCGGTTCACCCGTTTACGGCGACCACGAGACCTTGCGCGGCCGCACTGAGGCGGGCGCCACGATCGATGTCACTGACGTCGCCACCGAAGAGACGATCGCTGCGAGCGTCGATGCGGAAGGGCGCTTTACGGCCGACTTGACGCTGGCCTTGGGCGATAACGAGTGGCTGCTTTCCAGCCGCGATCCTGCAGGCAATGTGGCCAGCACGCACGTCACGATCAATCGCGCCGACACTCTCGCGGCATTGACCCTGACGATCTCGGAAGACACGCTCAAGGCAACCGATTTGCCGCAGACCCTGATCGCCACCGCCTTCATCCAGGATGAGCGCGGCCAGCCGGTCGATGGCGCGCAGGTGACGTTCAGCCTTTCGCCGCCGAATGCGACGACCTTGACCTACCGCACGCTGGCTGTCGCTGGTCAGGCGACCTGGCCCGACGTGGACATCGCCATTGCGGATGATCCGCACGGCTCGTGGCTGGTTACTGTCCTGGTCGAGCTACCGTCGGGGGTAGAGCTGCGCGCCAACAAATCGATCACTGTCCGCTGATCAGCGCTCGCTGATCACCTCGTGCAGGCCACGGCCGGAGGACAGCTGATCAGTTGGTGCGCCGGGGGACGGCGCATCGAAGAAGCCGCCTGCGCTCGACACGGCGGACGCGGTCCAACACGAACGCTGCTCGGATCCATTGAGCGGCTCACGCTTGCGATCGTTTGCGCAATAGCCCACGCCACCAACGAGCGAGGCGCGAAACATGGCGCACGTGCCGCAACTGGTCGCTGAGCGCTGACACAGGAAGCAGCGCGCGGTCTCGTTCTGGATGGTGCCGCAATTGGGGCAGCGCCAGGTCGCCATTGGTTTCGAGTCTACGCCGAGCGTCGACCCACGATGAGCCCCTACGGACAGGTGTCGGCCGCGCTCTTTACGTAGAGGTAGACCTGGCTACCCGGCGCGACGAGCGTCCCCGGCGGCGGATATTGCTGGGCGACCTGCGAGTTCGGGTCACCGCTTTCAGGGCTGGGGAAGACGTAGCCCACCACGAGGCCCGCGTCCGTGATTTGCTGAGCGGCCTGACCGAGTGACTCGCACGTGGCGTAGTTGCCGACCGCGACAGGGGTCGGAGTTGGCGTAGGAGCCGGAGTTGGCGTGGTTGCGGGAGTAGGCGGTGCGGTCGGCGGGGCCGTGGGAATGGGTGTGGGTGCAGGTGTGGCCGTCGGCTCGGGCGACGGGCTCGGCGTCGGTGTTGGGGCAGCCGTGGGCTGCGGACCGAGTGAAACCGTGTAATCGATGGCCGTGCCGCGTGCGACTTCAATGCTGGCGCGCGGGCTCGTGCTGATGATCAGAGTCGCGGGCACCTGCGTGTCATACGCCTCTAAGCGCTGACCTGGCGCGAGATTGAATTGACTGAGGAGCTGGAATGCCTGGGCTTCGGTTCGCAGCCGTAGGTCGGGCACAGCGACTGTTTGGCGTTGAGTGGCAATGGTGACGCTGAGCTCGCTGCCGCGGTCGATCAGGCCGCCTGAAGCAGGATCCTGGGCAATGATGATTCCCTCGGCCGCCGTGTCGGTGACCTGGTAGGCGCCCACGGTCAAGATGAGGCCCTTGGCGCTAGCCGCCTGGCGCGCCTGGTCGAGCGTCATCCCCACCACGTTGGGCACGTTGACCGCGACCCCGGACGGCGCTGGCGACGGGGCCGGTCCGCGGCCGCTCAGCAGCAGGAAGAGCAACACGCCCCCGGCGAAAAGAACGAGCACGCCCAGGACGGCCGCGATCCAGCCCCACGCCCCCGCGCCTTGCGGCTGTGCCTCGTCGTAATCCTCTTCAAAGGTTTCGCGCGCCCCGGCGCCGCGGCGAATGCTGCCCGGTGTGGTGCCCGCATATGTTTGCGGACCGCCGGATTCGTAGCCACTATCCGGCTCACCAGTCGGCGCCGCCAACACCGCCGCTGCCACCGACGCGGGCGCGGGCGCGGGCGGGAACGCGGTCACACCTGACGGATCGGCGATGAACCGTCCGAGCAGCGCGGCCATGTCACCGGCGGTCGGTCGGTCAGCTGGGACACGCGCCAACGCGCGGCGGATGGCTATGTCGAGGATCGGCGGAACGCCGCTCTTCAGTGACGAGGGCGCGGGCGGATCGCCGGCGAGCCGCGCTACAGCAACGGCACCCGCCGAGTCGCCCGTCCAGGCGCGCTGACCAGTGAGCATCTCGAACAGCACGAGGCCTGCCGAGTAGACGTCCGACGCGGTGGTCACCATCTCGCCGCGAGCCTGCTCGGGGCTGAAGTAGTGGACGCTCCCCAGGGTCGTGCCGGGCATCGTCAGCTGTGCTTCGCTGAAGGCGCGGGCGATGCCGAAGTCGGCCACCTTCACGCGCCCCGCAGAGGTCAGCAGCACGTTGGTCGGCTTGATGTCGCGATGTACGATTCCGCGCCCGTGCGCCGCGTCGAGCGCCTCGTAGATTTGTTGCGCGATGCGCGCGGCGGCGAGCGGCTCGAATGCGCCGCGCTCCTTGAGGACGGCCCCGAGGTCACCGCCGTCGATCATCTCCATGACGATGAACGGGTCGCCCGCTTCCATGCCGTAGTCGAAGACCTGGACGACGTTGGGATGGCTGAGCGCGGCCGCGGCCTGGGCTTCCTGGCGGAAGCGGGCGACGAACGCCGGGTCGCGGCCGTATTCGGCGCGCAGCACCTTGACCGCGACGTCGCGCCCCAGCTGCGTGTCGTGGCCGCGGAAGATCGTCGCCATGCCGCCCTGGCCGAGAAGCTCGACGAGCTTGTATCGGCCGGCTAGAACCTGGCCTACCTCTGCCAAATCGGGCGCTCCATATGAGCCATCGGTCTACCCCACGTGCCCTGTGACGTCGCTCAGCTCAGGTCGAGTCCGGACAGATACTGGCGGAACTCAGATCCGAGGTCAGGCCGCTCGAGAGCCAGCTCGATCGAGGCCTTCAGCCAGCCCATGGTAGTTCCTGCGTCGTAGCGACGGCCCTCGAAGGCATAGGCGAAGACGTCCTGCTCCGCGGTCAGCGCGTTGATCGCGTCGGTCAGCTGGATCTCGCCACCGGCACCGCGCTGGGTCTGCTCGAGCTTCTCGAAGACCTTAGGGGTGAGCACGTATCGGCCGATTACCGCGAGATTGCTCTGGGCTTCGCTGGCTGCGGGCTTCTCGACAACACCCTTGAGCTTGGTCAAGCGTTCGTCGCCGGTGTCAACGTCGTAATCGGGGCTGATGATGCCGTAGCGGCTGGTCTCAGCCTGGGGTACTTCCATGACCGCGACGACCGAGCCATGGGTTTTGTCGTAAGCGTCCATGAGCTGGCCGATGCACGGTCGGTCGCCAACAACCACGTCGTCGGACAGGATCACTGCGAACGGTTCGTGGCCAATCAATTCCTTCGCCATGAGCACGGCATGACCCAAGCCGAGCTGCTCCTTCTGGCGAACGTAGCTGATCTGGACCATGTCACCGATCTCGCGTACGCGGCGGAGCATGTCGATGTCGCCCCTCTCCTCGAGCAGATGCTCCAGCTCATAGGAGTGGTCGAAGTGATCCTCGATGGCGCGCTTCTGGCTGCTGGTGACGATGATCACCTGCTCGATGCCGG
>JBDTVN010000029.1:0-12988 GCA_040007155.1 Chloroflexota bacterium | reverse complement strand
CCGTCGTACTTGTCCTCGACCCAAACGGGCGAGCCGAGCCGCTTCAGGACTTCACTCTCGTCGGCCACGGGCGAGGCGAGCATCGATTTGAGCGGCCGGAATAGGGCTAGCTCCGCCTCGCCCAGCTTGTGGTCGCGGGCGTAGCTCGCGGTCAAGCCCAGGTCACCGGTGAGCATCCCCGTCCATTGCACGTCTTGGAGCGGCTCTTCGAAGGCCGCTCCGATCGCCGCTTCGAGGTGGCCCTCACGCAAACCAATTCGCAACTCGCCGGACAGAACCTTCACCACCGACTTGGCCGTCAACGGATCACAGCGCTCGAGCAGCTCCCGTAGCGGCTTTGCCTTGGCCTGACCTTTGGCCGCGGCGATCGCGGAGAACGCGGTATCGACGTCGATGAGCGTCGGTGGTGTGCCTTTGGGTTCGTGCTGGTGCGACTCGAGCAGGTCGAGCACCGCCTGCCCCAGGTCCGACGAGAGGTTGTAGCTCGCGCCCAGGGCGCCGGGCGCTGCGTCAACGAGTGATTCCGCGGCCGCGGCAATGGCCGCCCAGCCGATGCCAGTCGTCCGCGGGTCGCGCTCCGGGAACGGCCGGCCGGTCAGGTAGGTCACCGCTATCGGCAGCTCGTTGGGCGTGAGCAATCGCAAGTATTCGGCCAGGGTGGCGACCTTCTCGGACGTGCGCGTCGTGGCCGCGATCCGGGCACAGACCTCGCTCCAGCGGCGCATGGTTGAGCGATGGTAGCCGTGGTTTACCATCGCGGCCGTGAGTCAGCAGGTGAGCGCCGAACTGTCTGACCGCGACCTCTGGCACCCGCCACAGATCGCAGGTCAATTGGTCGCGCTGCGCCGCCCATCCCCGTCTGATTTGGCGAGCGTCATTCGCTGGTATCGCGACCCGGAGATCGCACGACTGACCCGCTACCAGACGCGCCAGATGAGTCAACCTGAGATCGAGCGCTTCTTCCAGGTCCGGATGCTCGCGCCCGATGCGCTGGCCTACTCGATCGTCGAGTTGCCGTCGAAGCGGCTTATCGGTTTCACGACGTTCTCTGCGCTCGACGGCGACAACGGCTCAGTCATGTTCCACATCACGATCGGCGAGCGCGACGCGTGGGGCCGCGGCCTGGGTACCGAGGCAACAACGTTGATGCTCCAGCATGCCTTCGAGCGGCTGGCGCTGCACCGCGTCGGTCTGACCGTCTTCTCGTACAACACGCGCGCGATCCGCGCCTACGAAAAGGCCGGGTTCCGGATCGAGGGCAGGCAGCGCGAGGCGATCCAGCGCCAAGGCGTCTATTTCGACGAGGTCCAGATGGGCATCCTGGCTGGCGAGTGGCTCAGCGCTCAGTACGGACGCGGCGCGGAGGCCGGGACGGCCGCCGCGGACGACAAGATGGTCGCTTCCCGATGAGTTCGACCGGCCCAGCGGCCGACGCAGCGCGGCGCGACTTCACTGAGATCATGGAGCGCAAGGGCCACGCGGTCGACAACGCGCGCGACGCAGTAGCGCGGCTCGATCGGGCGTTTGCCGAAGGTGCCCTGCAGCGCAACTCGGAGATCGACGGTGTCCTCGCCGACCTGGCGGTGGCGCTCGAGCAAGACGAAGGCCAGAAGCTTGGGGGCAAGAGCTCGGAGGCGGCGCGGTTCATCGGCCGCCGGCTCGGGCAACTTCTCGCCGACGCCTGATCCCTTTACGAGTCAAATTCCTCGATTCGCGACCCTGGTTGCGCGCGGGCTCCACTTGCGGTCCGACAGCGACTGCAATTGGCGATTCCGACCAAGAATCAATCGGACCAACTCGTGGACGCCGGGCGTCCGGAGGGTGAAATCGGGCTCCCTATCGCCCACTCTGGTCTGCGTCGCCAAAATCGAGGAATCTCAGTCGTAACGCCGAGTGCGCCGTACACTCGCGAACGTGACCAGTTTCTTGGGCCGCGAGCCGCGCGTCAGCGAAGAGCAGAAGAAGCGCATCCCGCCCGGCCAGTACTTCACCGAGAAGTGGCCGGTCCTCCATTACGGATCAGTGCCGCGCGTCGATCTCAAGACGTGGGACTTCAAGGTGTGGGGTGAGGTTGACAATCCGTTCGAGTTCTCGTGGGCCGAGTTCAAGGCCATGCCGCGCAAGTCGCTCCACACTGACATTCATTGCGTGACCCGTTGGTCGCGTCTCGACATGGACTTCGAGGGCGTCGCGATCCAGACCATCCTCGAGCGCGCCCAGGTGAAAGCGACTGCCCGTTTCGTGGTCGTTCACGCCGAACAGGGCTACACCGCCAACCTGCCGCTATCCGTCTTAGATGACGACGATGTGATCCTGGCCGACATGGCCGACGGTGCACCGCTCACACCCGACCACGGTTACCCGCTCCGCCTCGTCGTGCCCAAGCGCTACTTCTGGAAGAGCGCCAAATGGGTTCGCGGCCTGCAGTTCGTCCCCGCCGACCGGCCCGGCTTCTGGGAGCGCTACGGCTACCACAACGACGCCGATCCCTGGAAGGAAGAGCGCTTCAGCGAAGGCTAGTCGCGCCGCCAGACTGGCAGGTTAGTGCGCAACGCGCGCAGCGATGTCGCCCCTTCACGGACGAGAATCACCGACACGATCAGGGCACCGACTGCATCGGCCCAGGTCAAGGCGAACGTCGAACTTAGGCCCAGGCTGGCGAGGCTGACAACGGCCAGTAACGCAGCGATTCCCGTGAGGATGGCGTCGGCCCTCAGGGCGCGGCTGTGGAGCGCTGCGGCAGTCCGGAGCTTCGCGATCGCCACTGGGCTCAGGACAACGACCGAGATAACCAGCAGTGCGATGGCGATTGGCGTCGCATCCGGATGGGTATGGTCGATCAGCGCGCGGACGGCGCTCACGCCCAGATAGAGCGCGACGACGATCAACACGAAACCCAATACGCCTTCCGCGATCTTCTCGACACGCTCCGCGCGATGCGGCTCGCGTGCCTCGATCGAGAAGCGCCAGACCAAGGCAATGGATGCGGCGGAGTCGACGGCGGCGTCAAACCCGAAGCCGAGCAACGACAGGCTGCCGCTTGTCAGCGCGGCGACAACCCCGGTGATGCCCATGGCCGCACCCAGCACGATGCTCAACGTCGACAACGCGATGGCGCGACGCAGCAACCGATCGCGCGTCAACGTGTCGCGCAGTCGCTGCTGGTGATACCCGTGCGCATAAGAATCTCCTCGACCACTTGGGATTTCGCGTCAGCATAGTGCTGGGTGTACTTCCAGGTCCGCCTGGACAGTTCCTGCTTGGTCTGTTCGTAAAGCGCTCGGTCGGTGTCATTGGTGCGCAGGTAATCGCGGAAGCGAAGCATCCGCTCGATCTCTACGCAACCCACCGTGAAAACGTGCAGGTTGATGTCCGTGTCAGGTCCCTTTAGCAGGCGGTGCTCGTGCCAATCGGGCTCGCGAATGCTCAGGACGTATCCGGCAGCTTCAAGCGCCGGGACGTAGGCGGCTTCGTCGGCTGAGTCGGCGACGCCCAGGACGATGTCGATGCGCGGCTTGGCTGATAGCCCCGGAATCGATGTCGAGCCGACATGTTCCATGACGAGCGCGGCGTGTCCCAGAGCGCCCCTGATCCGCGCCGCTTCACGCGCAAACAGGCGCGGCCATTGCACGTCATATGGCGCGAGGTAGATATGCGAATTCAGAACTTCGTGCGGCCCGATGTGGACAGCCGCGAGCTCCTCATCACTGCGCAATATGTTTGCCATCGTCTCCACCCTATCGCGCAACTCGAAGTCGCCCCGGAATCAAAAACGGCGAGCCAGGCGGCTCGCCGTCAGTGTTAGCTGAAGCGGGAGATCAGTGGTGGCAGGCGCCGGGTGCGCCCTCAGAGTCGGCCGTCCGGAAGCTCGAACCACAACCGCAGGCTGAAACCGCGTTGGGGTTGTTGACCGTGAAGCCCGCGCCCATAAGCGTGTCGAGGTAGTCGATCTCCGAGCCCTGCAGGAACTGCGTGCTGTTGCGATCGACGTAGACGTTGATGCCACGGCTCTGGACGGTGACGTCCTCGTTGCTGGGCTGGTCCTCGAGCATCATGCCGTAGCGGAAGCCCGAGCAACCGCCGCTGTACACGTACACGCGCAGACCCATTTGCGGGTTCTGCTCGGCGGTGACGAGGTCTTGCAGCTTGCCAGCGGCGGCTTCGCTCAATACGACGAGCGGCTCTGACTGCGGCAAAACCTGCGGGGCGGCCTGGGGTTCGGTGTTCAGCATGCCTAGAAGTTTACTACTCAGCGCAGCAACGACGTCATAAGTTGGATAAATACGAGCACGAGCACGATGACGAGCATCGCAAAGCCGATGGTCAGACCAGCCGTCAGCATCGACTTCGACTTGACTTCGGGCTGGATATCGGCGTCAGCGACGGTCGCCACGGCGGGCTGATTGTTGAGGAACCACAGGTCGGCCTGATCCGCGGCCGCTCCACTAGTTCGGGCGCGTGAGCCCGCCGGCCACGAACCTTGCGGCGCGGGCTGGTAGCTCGGCTGCTGATACGGCTGGGCGGCTGGCGGATACTGCGGCGGCTGCTGCTGTTGCTGCGGCTGCTGGTACTGCGGCGCGGGCGGCGCGATGTACTGCCGCGGGTCGGGCTGATATGGCGCAGCCGGCTGCGTCATCGCCCAGGTTGGCGGCGGCGCATAGGCCTGCTGCGGTGGCTGCTGGTTGTGCGTCGCCCAAGGCGAAGGTCGATCGGCTCTAGGTGGCTGCCGCCCGCTGAGGTCCGGCAGATCCCAGTCCATCGTCTGCGGCGGCTGCATCTGCTGCGGCTGCGGCTGCGGCGCGGGTTGCTGCTGCTGCTGCTGGGCGGACAACCACGCGCTGGGCGGCGGCGCGTACTGAGGCGCCTGCAGCTGCATCGGCTGCTGCGTCGGCTGCTGCCAGGCCTGGCCCTGGCGCGGCGGCCAGTGCTGGTTCTTCGGCTCATTCTGCTGATGAGGCAGCGGCGCGCCCCAGACGTACTCGGGCTCGGGCATCGGCGCGAGATCTTCCAGATTGCGTGGCTCATATTCGGGGCCGCGCACATCGGCATCGGGGCCGACGCGCTTGGCCGCATCAGCGGGGTCGGCGCCGTCGCTCACGTCGACGATCGCCAGTTCGATGCGCAAAATCATGTTCTGCGGCGTACCGGTCGGCGTGACGGAGACGATCTTTGTATTCGGAGGCGTGGTCAACTCGAGGGACGGCGTGAACGGTGCGGGTACAGCAGGTTCGGGCGGGGTAGGCGGGTGTTCGGTTTCCGGCTGCGCTTCGGGCTCGACCTGCGGCTGGATCCACGAGGGTGGCACAGTTTCAGCGGCCGGCGCCATAAGTGGCGACGCAGGGGCGGCGGGTTCTTCCGACGGTGGCGGAGGGGCGACCAGGGGCGTTACCGGCCAAGAGTCTTCGGGCATCGCCGGACCAAGATTCGAGGGAGGCGCGACCGTCAGGTCGTCCTCGGCCGGCCATTCGGCATATGGATTGGACGCAACTCCAGGAGGCGGCTCGTCGCCACTCGGCTGGTCGCTGTGCGCGGTGACCGACATGGGCTCGGGCGTCTGGGCTGCTCCGTAGTGGATGCCGTCGCTGCTGGCCGGACTGCCGTTGCCGTTGCCATTTGCATAGGCACGCCCGATGCCGTCCGCGTTGGCATCGCCGGTCACGTTGGCATCGCCGGTCACGTAGGCATCGCCGTTCGCGTTGCCATTGCCGTTCGCGTTGTCGTTGCCGTTCGCGTTGTCGTTGCCGTTCCAGCTCGCCCACGCGACGGGCCCGGCGACATCGCCGACGACGGGCGCCAAAGCATCATCGGGGTCCTGAGACTGGGCGCCTTCATCTGCGGCGGGGCGATCCCATGGCGGTACGTCATCCGACTCGTCCGCGGCGGACCATTCGGGATGCGGCAGTGCGTTGTCAGGCTCAGCGGTCTGGGCTGACCAAGTCTGCGGCGGTTCTGCGGGAGCGGCGGGATCCTCTGTGGGCCCAGCGGGATCCTCCGTGGGCCCGGCGGGATCCTCTGTGGGCGGCCATGCCTCCGGCGCGGGTCGATCCCATGGAACATCGGCGCGTGCGGACGGGTTGGGTGGCGCGAATGGCGGATCGATCTGCGGCACACTCGGGTCGGGCGGCGCAAAATCACCTTCGGACGTCAGCGATACATCCCACGGCGCAGAAGACTGCACGGGCTGGATATTGGGCTGAGAAGGCGAGCGCAGCCGTCGCGCCATTAGGTCGTTATCCATCAGCCTGCCTCCTGCGGATCGAGCCGCTCGATGATCGTGGCGATCCCCTGACCAACGCCGATACACATCGTCGCGAGGCCATAGCGCTTGCCGGTCCGGGCCAGCTCGTGGCTGAGCATCGTGATCAGACGTGCACCGCTCATGCCCAGCGGATGCCCCAGGGCGATCGCGCCACCGTTGACGTTGACCTTGTCGGGATCGAGGCCGAGCTCGCGCATCACCGCGACGCTCTGGCTGGCAAACGCTTCATTGAGTTCGATGAGGTCGAGATCCTCGACGCGCAGGCCGGCCCGATCGAGCGCCTTGCGGGTAGCGGGGATCGGGCCGAGGCCCATCACGGACGGGTCCACACCAGCCACCGCGGTTGAGACGACGCGCGCCATTGGCGTGAGGCCTTCAGCGCGGGCGAAGTCACTGCCAACCACCACGGTTGCCGACGCGCCGTCGTTGATCCCGCTGCTGTTGCCGGCGGTCACGCTGCCGCCCTCACGGAACGCGGCGCGCAACCTGGCCAGCGCTTCCATGGATGTGTCGGCGCGCGGATGCTCGTCGCGCGTGATCTCGAGCGGCTCGCCCTTGGCCTGCGGTGCCATGACGGGCACGATCTGATTCTGGAAGCGCCCGGCCTCGATGGCGGCGATGGCGCGCTGGTGCGACACCAGCGCAAACGCGTCCTGGTCCGCGCGACTGACCTTGTTCTTCTCAGCCACGTTCTCGCCGGTCTCACCCATGGAGTACGGGTAGTACATCTCAGCCAGTCGCGGATTCGTGAAGCGCCAGCCGAGCGTCGTGTCATACATCTCGCGCGCGCCACGTTCGAACGGCGCCTCCGCCTTGGCCATCACGTATGGCGCGCGGGTCATTGACTCGACCCCACCGGCCACGAAGGCGTCGCCGTCGCCAACCATGATTGCGTGCGCGGCGGAGTTGATCGCCTGCAGGCCACTGCCACACAGCCGATTGACCGTCTGGCCAGCGACGCTCACCGGTAGCCCGGCGAGAAGGGCGCTCATGCGCGCGACGTTGCGGTTGTCCTCGCCAGCCTGATTGGCGGCACCCAGGATCACGTCGTCGATCGCGTCGGGCCGCACGCCTGAGCGGTCGACCGCGGCCTTGATAACGCTCGCGGCAAGATCATCGGGACGCACGCGTGCGAGCGCGCCGCCATATCTGCCGATAGGCGTGCGAACGGCGCTGACGATCCATGCTTCGCGCAGGGAGCGACCGAGGTCACGGGTCATGGCTGAATAATAGGAGCGGTGCCTACCAGCACCGGCATAGCCCAAAAGTCAGCCCTGCTGCGCACGTGGTGCTACCGCAACCCACCCGTCATCCTTGCACTCACATTCTCAGTTCCTGCCTAAAGAGAGCCATAACGCCCCCTCCGGACCCTGACGGGAGCCCGGAAATGCCGAATGCGCCGTGTCGTCACGCTCCTGTGAGCTTTGTCCAGTTCGGATCGCGAACCTGACCCTGAGATAAGTGTCCGATAAGCATCGAAGTTGAGAATGGGACTCTCATCTTGGACATTCAGCCTGCCGGGAGGAACTCGGTGCCGAGGCGAACCAGGCTGTCACGGGCCGGGGCATTGCTCGAGGGACGGAGGCTGGCCGCAGGCGTGGGATTGGCTCTTGGTACGCAGGTCCGGGCCTCGCGGGTGCGACGTGGCTGGAGTCAACAGACCCTCGGCGACAAGGTCGACCTGGCGCCATCGCGCGTCAGTCAGGTTGAGCGCGGACTGGGCAGTGGTGCTTCGCTTGAAGTTTGGTTTGCCCTGGCACGGGCTCTGGGTATCCATCTGAAGGTCGAGTTCGGACGGGACCCGGTCCAGGAGCCGGAGGATGCCGGACATCTGAAGGTCCAGGAGTTGATGCTCCGACTGAGCCGTCTCACCGGCCGACAGCGAAGGATCGAGCTTCCCACGCGTCCTGCCAACCCGAGCTATTCGATCGACGTGTGCGCTCGTGATGACCGACAACGGGTCCTGCTCATCGAGGAGTGCTGGAACACTTTCGGCAACATCAACGAGGCGGTCCGCAGCACGCGCCGCAAGATCGCGGAGGCCGAGCAGCTTGCGGTTGCAATTGGTGGAGAAAGGTCCCTACCGCGGCAGCGGTCTGGGTCGTGCGCGACACGCGCCGCAACCGCGAGATCCTGGCGCGCTATCCAGAAGTATTTACGGCCGCGTTCACTGGGTCATCGAGGCAATGGGTCAGAGAATTGACCGCTGAGGCGACGGCTCCGAGCGAGCTTGGTCTCGTTTGGTGCGACCTACACGCAACAAGGCTCTTCGCCTGGCGCAGCGGCTAGATCGAGACGATCTGCCACAGGGCTGGCGCGACGCGGAATCGCTCGCCGTATTCCTGTTCCAGCTCGCGCAGGCCGGAGACAACCTGACGCAGGCCGAGATGCGCGGCGTGCTCGAATGGGCCGTAAGGGTGGTTCGCGCCGAGCTTCATGGCGCGGTCGATATCGGGCGGTTGGGCGACTCCCTCGCCGGCCGCGTGGTACGCCTCGTTGATGATCGCCAGTTCAATCCGCGCCACGATCCGATCGGGCTCGAGCTGGGCCGTGGCGGGCTGGCCCGTGGCGGGCTGGGCATCAACCGGTAGTCGGTCAGAAAGTCGGATGTGTCGGCCGTCCTCGTAAACGTAGAACCCCTGACCGGTCTTCCGTCCGAGATCGCCTGCCGCGACCAGATCGCGCTGGATATGCGACGGCGTGAACCGCTCAGCCTCGTCGAAGCCGCGCCAGACCGCAGTGGCCGCGGCCAGATTGATGTCCACGCCGACCAGGTCCATCAGCGCGAATGGACCCATGGGATAGCCCGCCGACTGGACCGCCTTGTCGATCGCCTCCACGCCCGCCTCCCCGGCATCGAGCATCCGCAGCGCCTCGAGGGTGAACGGCCGATTGACGCGATTGACGATGAAACCGGGTGAGTCCGCACACGCGACGGCCTGCTTGCCAAGGCCCGTCGCAAAGGCCATGGCGCGGTCGAGAACCAGCGGATCCGTGCCCTGGCCGACGACGACCTCGACGAGCGGCATCACTGGCGCCGGGTTGAAGAAATGCAGGCCGACGACCTGTTTGGGCTTGCCGCTGGCCGCGCCGATCTCACTGACCGACAGTGCGCTCGTGTTGGTGGCGAGCAGCGTTGTTGGTCGCGCGTCTGCGCCAAGTGCGCGAAAAATCGTGTTCTTGAGATCGATGTCCTCGAGCGCCGCCTCGATCACGACATCCGCCTCTGCGGCCATGGCCTCGATCGAGTGCGCGTCGCGCAGGCTGGCCAACATCTGGGATCGCTGGTCAGCGGTCAGTCGGCCCTTCGTTACGAGCTTCGCCAGGCCGTCCGCGATGCGGCCGCGGCCGCGTTCGATCGCCTGTTCATCGACGTCGTGCAGCAACACCTCGTGCCCCGCCTGCAGGCACACCTGGGCGATCCCCGCGCCCATCGTGCCGGCGCCGATGACGCCGACGATGACTGGGTTCATTCGCCTGTGAACTTGGCCGCGCGCTTCTCGACGAAGGCCGCGACGCCTTCCTTATGATCGGCCGACCGGCCCGCGATTGACTGAAGCTGCGCCTCGAACTCCAACGCGTCCGCAAGAGTTGAGTTGAGCGCCCGGTTCAACGCGCGTTTGGCGAGCGCCAGCGCGATGGGCGCGGACTGAGCCAGCCGCGCGGCAAGCTCGCTTGCCGCTGTCATCAGCTCATCAGCCGCGACGACGCGATTGACCAGTCCGATTCGTTCGGCGGTGACTGCGTCGACCGAGTCGGCCGTGAACATCATCTCCGCAGCCCTGGCTGGTCCCACCAACCGCGGCAAGAACCACGATGAGCCGGTGTCCGGCACGAGACCGACACGCCCAAAGGCTTCCATGAAGCTCGCCTTGTCGGAAGCGATGAGGATGTCGCAGGCGATGGCGATGGAGATGCCGGCGCCCGCCGCGACACCATTGATCGCGCCGATGACCGGCTTCTCGAGCCGGCGCATGGCGAGGATGATCGGGTTGTACCGGGCGCGCAGCTCAGTGCCCAGATCGTTGACGTCCGGCCCGCTGCGCTCTTTCAGGTCCTGCCCTGCGCTGAATGCGCGACCGGCGCCGGTCAGGATGACGACGCGCACGCTCTTGTCGCGCGCCGCATCCTTGAGCGCGGCGAGCAGACCCTCCTTCATCTCGACCGTGAAGGCGTTGAGCGCGTCCGGCCGATTGAGCGTGATCGTGAGCACGCCATCAGCGTTCGCGGTCCGGATCGTGTCAGTCAACCGCGTTGTCTCCGTTCGGCCACGCGGCCATGTTAGTTGCGGCCGAGCAGCGCGCCGTCCGCCAGCAGATCTATCGCGGCGACCGTCGTGGCGAGCATGATCGCGAAACTCAGCGCCCACGGTCGCGTTCGCTGCGGCTGACCGTCGCGCACCAGGAGCCACAGAAGCGGGATCTGTGCCGGCACAACGTATCGAATGGCGTCGCCCCACAGCAAATTGGTCTGTTCCGATACCCAGAAGCCGCCGGCGAAGAACCAGCCGAGGACGAAGACCAGGCCGACCGCAAGCCAGAGGCCCGACACGTCCTCCCGTTTCCATTCCCGGAGCGACTGCCCTAGGGCGCCGTCACCGTCAATGTGCCGTGCATGCCCAGGCTCTCGTGACCGGGCTCAGCGCAAAAGAACGTGTACTGCCCCGGCGCGAGTTCGACAGTCAGCGTGCCGTTCTCGCCGGCCCTCAAGTCATCGGTCGCGCCAATCCCGGCGCCTGAAGCGTCGCGAATGTTGAAGTTATGGATGGTCGGTCCAGAGCTGGTCACGTTGAAGGTGACGTGGCCTCCAGTGGCGGTCAGCGAAGCCGGCACAATCTTGAAGTCGGCCAGTTGAACACTGATGGCCTGGGGGGCGGTAGTGGGCGTCGCGGTAGTGGGCGTCGCGTTCGCGGCTGAGCCACAGCCCAGCAACGCCGCGGCGAACGCGACGAGTGCGGCTGCTTTGACAATTCGTGTCATTTGAGTTCTCCGTGTGAAGTGATGCTTAGGCATGAAAGAGCGCAGCGGGCGGCCGGACGACTCCGGCACACCCGCTGCGTCGAGGAAGGAGGAGAAGTGTTCGACTAGAACTTGTCAGGCATCGCGTTGACGATGGCCTGGGCAAGGGGGTCGCCGATCATCCGCATGTGCATCGCGGCGGCGCGGTCGGCGGTTGCCGCCGCCTGTGCGTCACCGGCGCCCTGGGCGTCGACGATTGCGGCTGTGGTCGTCACATGCTCAGTTACGAGAGCCGTGACGGCATCGAGCGACAGGCCCGTGGCCGTGGCCAGGAACTGGCTGAACTGGGGCACGTAGTCGGTCGTCAAATGCATGACGGCCGTGTCCTTCTTGGCCTGGTCGTTGGTCGCGACACCGGTCGTGTAATCGACGAAGAAGCCGTTGTGCGCACTCCAGATCGTGTTGAACTGGTCCTGCGCGTCAGCGCCATAGATGCTGCCGATGGCCGCACCGATGTCCGTGCCGTTGGTATTGAGCGCGTCAGACGCGGCGGCAAACTCATCAGAGCGACCACCGAGTGCAGCGCCCGTCGCGTAGCTGGCCAGGAACAAGTGCTCCTGCAAAAGCTGGTCAAGAGCGGTCCGGAAGTTGACGGCCGGCGTTGAAGCGTCACCTGCGATGTTGTTCTGCTGGGCAATGGCAGGAGCCAATGCGTCGCCGATCATCGACATGTGCGCATACGCCTTACGAATGGCCGCGAACGCAGCAGGCCAATCCTCGGCGCCCTGGGCGTCGACGATTGCGGCTGTGGTCGTCACATGCTCAGTTACGAGAGCCGTGACGGCATCGAGCGACAGGCCCGTGGCCGTGGCCAGGAACTGGCTGAACTGGGGCACGTAGTCGGTCGTCAAATGCATGACGGCCGTGTCCTTCTTGGCCTGGTCGTTGGTCGCGACACCGGTCGTGTAATCGACGAAGAAGCCGTTGTGCGCACTCCAGATCGTGTTGAACTGGTCCTGCGCGTCAGCGCCATAGATGCTGCCGATGGCCGCACCGATGTCCGTGCCGTTGGTATTGAGGAGTGTCGCGTAGGCATCGAACTCGTCCTGACGCGCACCGAGGGCGGCATCAGTTGCCTTGCTGGCGAGGATCAGGTGCTCACCGAAGAGGTAGTTGAGGTCGGTGCGCAGATTCGCGGCGTCGGTCATGGTGTCGAGAGCGGCGCTGGGCGAGCCCGACGCGTCCGGCGACATGGACGGCGCCATTGATTCGTGGCCCATGGTGGGCGTGGCGACCGGCGCGATCGTCGGCACCGCACTCGCGGGCACGGTGGGCGTCGCGTTGTTACCGGTTCCAGTGCATGCGCTGACGACCAAGAGGGTCGCGAGGGCAACGCCGGACAGCGTTGTGCGTTTCACAGAAAGAGACCTCCTGAAATGGGGTTGATCACAGCGGTCCGCGTGTGGGTGCGGACGAGTGGTTATGCGCAGGAGGTGGTCGGGCGGTTCAGCGTTTCGCCTTGCAAAGTCGTTACGGCGAAGGAACCAGTTTCTTGATTAGCCGCCGAAGCGGCGTGTCAGCTGCTGGGTCAGCGGCCCTTCCAGGTTGGCTTGCGCTTGTCGACGAACGCGGCCATGCCTTCCTTCTGATCGTCGGAAGCGAAGAGCATGAAGAAGTTGCGGCGCTCGAATTCGAGCCCGGCTTCGAGGGATAGCTCGTAGGCACGATTGACTGATTCCTTGGCCGCCCTCACGGCGAGCGGCGGCATCGC
>JBDTVN010000028.1:0-13012 GCA_040007155.1 Chloroflexota bacterium | reverse complement strand
CCGCCGCGCCGGCTGAGCTGCTCGACCTGGGCGCCGACGACTACATCCGCAAGTCCATGCCGAACGACGAGAAGCTGGCGCGGATCCGCGCGGTCGTGCGCCGGAAAGCAGGGGTCGCGCCGACAGCTCCCGCGAGTGGCTGGACGATGGATGCTCGGCGCCACGAGATCTCATGGCGCGGCCAGATGGTGCCCGCCACGGCGATCGAGTTCCGCTTGCTCGAGTTGCTCGTCAGCCACTTGGGCGAGGTGCGCTCACACGCCGAGCTCCTTCTTGCTGGGTGGCCCGACGTGCGCGACCCAGACCCACTGTGGCTCAAGCCGCATCTCGCCCGTTTGCGCGGCAAGCTCGAGCGCCTCGGCGCCCCAACGCCGACCGCGGTACGGGCCGTGGGTTACCGGCTCGACGCCTGAGCCACCTGCTGCGCACGGCGGCGGGCAGGGATTGACAACGCCACGTAAGCCACGCTCAGAGCTACTCCGATCACGAAGGTCGCCGCCCACAGAACATCGGAACCGAGATTCTGGAACACGAAGCCGCCCAGTGCCGGGCCGAGGAAGAACGCTAGCCCCCACGATGAGCCCCAGATGCCCTGGTAAAGGCCGCGTAAGGCCGGGGGCGACATCTCGCTCACGATGACCGGCGCTACGGCCGCGCCGATGACCTCGCCGATCGTCCAGACGACGACGCTCAGCGCGTAAAACGGCAGCGAGTTCGCCAATCCGGTCAGCCCGAAGCCGGCTCCCAGCAACAGTGCCGCGACGGCCATTACCCCATAGCGCGGGAAGCGCTCCGCAATGCGCGTCACCTGAAGCGTGACGAGGACGATGAGCGCGCCATTTATGGCGATCGCCAGGCCGTAGTCGCTCGGCTTCAGGCCGTTTGCGGTCATATCGAGCGGCAGCGTCACCTCGGCCTGCGAATACATCATGCCAACGAAGACCGACAGCAGAAAGAAGAACAGCAACATCGGATCGTGCAATGCAAGGCCGAGGCGCGCGCGCATTGGCTGCCGTGCCGCGATCGCGTGCTCAGCGGACTGAGTCTCGCGTACACGGAGCAGCACGATGATGCCGAACACGGCGGTCGTAAGCGCATCGCCCAGGAAGATCAAGAAGAAGTCGATGTTGGCCAGAAACCCGGCGATGATCGGCGCCAGCGCGGCACCAAGGTTGATCGCCCAATAGATCAGTCCAAACGCGCGCGTCCGCCGCTCGGCGGGGACGAGGTCGACCACCGCCGCGCTCACTGCCGGCCGGTACAGGCTCTGGAAGAAGCCGAGCGCGAACAGCGCCGGCACGAGCAGCACGGGCTCACGCACGAGGCCGACTGCGAGCATCGCGAGCGGCGATGCGAAAAAGCTCAGCATCATTACCGGCCGCCGGCCCAGCCGGTCGGCCAGCTCCCCGCCGAATAGTTGGGCGATAAATGAGCCCGCCCCAAGCACCGATACGAACAGGGCGCCGGTGGCAATGGGCAGGCCCAGCCGGCTGGTCATGTACAAGGTCAAGAACGGCGCGGCGAAGCCACCAAGGCGGTTAACGACCGTTCCCAGCCATAGAAACCAGAACTCGGGCGGGAGCTCACGGCCATACGGCGAGAACCGGGAAAACGTCCGTGCGATCAAGGCGGCCGCACGATAGCAGCGGCGCTCGCTACCGATCTGTCACTCAAGGGCAACCGGCGCGGCGCTGACCAACGCCGCCCACGAACGTAGCGTGTAGCTATGAGCGATTACTCGGTGAGCCAGTTTTCTGCGCATGACTCGGCCGGACCGGTCACGTGTGCCTCGTGCGGCTGCCGGCTGGACGGGCTGGACGGCTCCATGGACGGGGCATATCGCCACTTCCAATCGATGAAGCCGGGCCAGGATGCCCGGGGCTGTCGAACGGATTGCGTCGACGCCGTGCACGACCATGACGGCCTGCCGGTGGTTGAGTCGGCCGCGGCCTAGGACCTAGCGGGCGGCGGGCAGCTCCAGCACGAACTGGCTGCCGCGCGGCGCCCGATCCTCGGCGCGGAGCTCGCCGCCCATCGAGCGCGCAAGATGGCGCGCCGCGAACAGGCCGATGCCCGAGCCGCGCGGCGAATCGTCGAGGCGCACGAAGGGCTCGAAGATGCGCTCCCGCCAATTGGCTGGAATGCCCGGCCCGTCGTCGGTGATGGCCAGGAACGTCCGACCATCCTTGCGCCAGCCGTAGATGTCGATGGTGCCCTCTGGCGGGGCGTACTTCGCGGCGTTCTCGAGCAAGTAGCCGAGCAATCGCTTGAGCTGATCGACCGACGCATGTGCCCGGAGCGGGCGCTCGAGGAAAGAAGCGGCAAGCTTCTGGCGACGGAAGAGCGGCGCCATCTCGTGCGATATGTCGTCGATGACGACGGCCAGGTCGACCGCGGCCACCGGTCCCGTGTCGGGCGTGAGCACGCGCAGGCTGGCCAGGATCGAGTCGACCGTCTGGTCGAGTCGGTCGACCTGCTCGATCGCGCTTCGTTCCCAAGCTGACGCCTCCGAAGCCTCATCGCGCCCAGCCATGCGTTTGGTCGCTCCGCCGAGCAGCTCGACATACGCGCGGACGACAGCCAGCGGTGTGCGCAGGGCGTGGGTCACGACCGCGACGAGATGCGCCCGCGCCTCATCGATGGCGCGCAGGGATTCAAGCTGGGATTCCGCTTCGCGCTGAAGTCGGTTGCGCTCGACAAAACCCGCCAGCAGTCCGGCGAGCGCCTCGAGAAAGGCCACGTCCTGGCGGGTGAAGCGGCGGCGCCGCTCGGTCTGGACGTTGAGCACGCCCACGACCTGGTCGTTCCAGATCAAGGGGACGCTGCACATTGATTTGAATTTGGGCTCATCGACGCCGCGGATCCAGTGGAAGCGCTCATCGGCGTTCACATCGAGCGATGTCGCCGGTTGGCGGGTTTGGGCCACGATGCCGGTGATGCCGACGCCGAGCGGCAACCGGGCCACGCCGATTTGATCCGGGTCAAGCCCGTTCGTCGCAGCCAGCGTCACCGCGGCACCGTCGCGATCCAGGAGGTAAAGCGAGCACACCTCAGCCTGCGCCGCAGCCGTTGCGCGGTCGATGATCGTGCCCATGAGCTCGTCCCAGGTGCGAGCTGAGCCGACCAGGCGCGCCACCTCAGCCAGGAATTCGAGTTCGGCCAGACGGCGCGCGCCCTTGATTGCTGCACGCCCGCCACGCTGGGTTCCTGTCGCCACGGGGGTACGATAGCCAGCGCTTAACTACACGGAGGCGGCGGACCCATGACTGACACGCTGACGCGCGGTGCTGCGAACCAGGCTGGGGCGCACATCAACAAGGACGCGTATGCCCAGGCGCAGGACTTCCTGCCACTCAACGGCATCGATTACGTCGAGTTCTGGGTAGGCAACGCGCGCCAGGCATCTGCGTACTACCGTGCCATGTGGGGCTTTACCCCGGTTGCGTTCAGCGGGCTCGAGACGAAGGTGCGCGACCGCGCCTCGTACGTGATGGTCCAGAACGACATCCGTTTTGTCTTCACGGCGCCGCTGACGCCCGATGGCGAGATCGCCGAGCACTTGCGCAAGCACGGTGATGGCGTACACGACATCGCCTTCGTCGTGGACGACGTCAAGTCGGCCTGGCAGGAGACGACCAAGCGTGGTGCGAAGTCGTACATGGAATACGCCGAGACAGCCGACGACGACGGCACCCTGCGCCGGTCAGCCGTGCACACCTATGGCGAGGTCATTCACTCGTTCATCGACCGCAAGGACTATCACGGCGTCTTCGCGCCGGGCTACCGCAAGGTCAAGAATCCGGCCAAGGCCGCGACTGGCCTGAGCCTGCTCGAGGTCGACCACTGCGTCGGCAATGTCGAGCTGGGCGACATGAACAAGTTCGTCGACTTCTATCGCGACGTCTTCGGCTTCAGCCAGCTCATCCACTACGACGACAAGGTCATCCACACCGACTACTCGGCCCTGATGAGCAAGGTCATGACCAACGGCAACGGGCGCATCAAATTTCCGATCAACGAACCGGCGAGCGGCAAGAAGAAGAGCCAGATCCAGGAGTTCCTCGACTGGTACCTCGATAGCGGCACACAGCACGTCGCGCTGCGCACCGACGACATCGTCGCCACCGTGCGCCAGCTGCGCGAGAACGGGGTCGAGTTCCTGAACATGCCGCACGAGTACTACGCGGCGCTGCCCGAGCGCGTCGGCGACGTGGGCGTGCCCATGGACGTGCTCGAGGACCTGGGCATCGAGGCCGACCGCGACGAAGAGGGCTACCTGCTCCAGATCTTCACCCGCCCCGTTCAGGATCGGCCGACCTTCTTCTTCGAGATCATCGAGCGCCACGGTTCACGCGGCTTTGGGGTGGGCAACTTCAAGGCGCTGTTCGAGGCCATCGAACGAGAACAGGCACTGCGCGGGAACCTGTAGCAGGAGGGAGTCTTTAGAGATGTCGAACGCACGCTGGGCGCGCATCGGCTTTGCGATCCTGGCCTGGCTCTTTGTCGCGCTGACCGTCGTCCAGGTCTACCTGGCGGGAGTGGCCATGGCGAAACTGGGCGGCTCCGATGACTTCGGCACGCACCAGGCGGTGGGCTGGGTCATCGGCATCATCGCTTTGGTCCAGATGGTGCTGTCATTCGCTGGCCGGCTGGGCTGGCGGATGATCGGGGCCAGCGCGCTGCTCTTGGTACTCATGGTCCTGCAGTTGGTGCTCCCGCACACTGGCACGCCCAGTCTTGAGGCGCTGCACCCCGTTACTGGCTTCCTGGTCGTTTTGCTAGGGCTGTGGGTCGCCTGGCGTGGCTTGAGCTTCATTCGCGCGCCACTCCCGGTCGAGCCGGTGCACGTCCCGGCCGGGGCTCCGGTCGCATCCTCGGAAGAGCCAGCTGCCAACGTCGAAAACAGGGACGACGAGACCAACCCATAACGCGCGGCTGGCTGGCTGACTAGGCGCCTACCACTCGAGTCCGGCAGGCAAATGAAAACGCCGGCGCGATTTGCGCCGGCGCTGTTTGACTCATCTAGCGGCTACGCGGCCGCGGCGCTGTCCTCGACACGCTCCAGCACAACGGCCGGGATGACGCGCGTGGTCTTCTTCTCGTATTCGAGGAAGCCGGGCATCATCTGTGCCTGTTGCGCAAAGAGCCGATCACGCTCCGTGCCGCTGGCAAGCGGGGTCGCGTGGACCCGGAACTTCTCCGCACCGACCTCGAGCTCCGCGTCGGGATTGGCCAGGAGGTTGTGGTACCAGGCGGGATGCGTGGGTGCACCGCCCATCGACGCGATGACGACGTAGCGGCCGCGATCGCGCTGGAAGGCGAGCGGCGTGGTGTGGGCACGGCCCGACTTTGCGCCCCGGGTCGTCAGGAGGGCCAGCTGGTCACCAAATGGACCCACGCCACGGCCGCCCTTGGCCCGAAACTCTTCGATGATCTTGTTGTTCCAGTCCGACATGTCCTTGCTTTCTCTGCGATATTCAATACAATACAGCATCGTATGGTAATTGAGAAGACCCCAGATTGCCGAGGCCCCCGGGGTCGCCGACGCGACGACACGATCGACGCGCGTGTGCTCGGCATCACCAACCGCCACCTCGCTGAGCGCGGCTTCGCGGGCCTTTCCTATTCCGCAATCGCCGACGAGGCCGGGACGACACGCCAGGCCCTCTACCGCCGCTGGCCCACCAGGGAGCGCCTCATCGGCGACGCGATCCGCGCCGCGGGTAACCGTGACGTCGTTTGCCTGTCCAGCGATCCGCGGGCCGACCTTGAGCACGAGCTCGCGATCTGGATCGAGGCCGACTCGGGCGCCGGTGTCGCAATGGCTGGCGCAATGCTCACGAGCCAAGCGCCCGAAGACGCGCGTGACTGCTTCCGCGAGCACGTCCTTGCGCCGCGCCGCCAGCGCATGACCGACATCCTGACCCACGCCCAGTTGCTCGGGCGGATCGCCGCTGACGCAGACGTGCCCACGGCCGTGGGCGTGGCGATTGGGGCGGCGTACGTCGCTCATCTCTCGGGCGCCATCGCG
Organism: Chloroflexota bacterium; assembly: GCA_040007155.1. Taxonomy (GTDB): domain Bacteria; phylum Chloroflexota; class Limnocylindria; order Limnocylindrales; family CSP1-4; genus JALYGJ01. The sequence continues at coordinate 6,981 of JBDTVN010000028.1, read as the reverse complement.
ACCGACTGGGCGGCGCGCACCGCGACGCTGGTGTGGCGCGCGGTCGGCGGCACGGACTTGCCTTCCTGACCGACACTTCACATGTGAAGGTCGCGTCACTTTGAAGATCGCCCATGCGCGCGAGCGCAATGCCCCGGCCGGCGCACCATTTCGTCTGATGGCTGCGGTCGATCATGCCGGCCGGCAGTGGCTCGACCTGGAGGTCGCGCGGCGACGCGCGGTCGCACGGGATGAGCGGCTGTCGCACAACTCGGTCTTGTTTCGCCAGCCCATCACCACGCTCGACGAGATCCTGGCGCGCGGCCTGCGGGTCGCGGCCTTGGGGGAGATCCTCGACCTTGCCGGTTCAGTGGCCGCCGCCGACGCCGTTACTGAAGCCTCCGACCTTGTCTTCGGGTCACCGATTCTTCGCCCCACCAGCGTCCGTGACTTCTACGCCTTCGAACAGCACGTGAGCACGATCTGGTCGCGCCGCGGCCAGGAAATTCCCGAGGCGTGGTTCCGCCTGCCGATCTTCTACTTCAGCAACTTGAGCGAGATCCGTGGCCCCGAGGACGCGGTGTGGCCCCCGGCTGGCTCGAAAGAGCTCGACTACGAACTGGAAATCGCGGCGCTCATTGACACGCCGGTCAAGAACCTCGACGCGGCGCGCGGCGAGGAGGCGATCGGCGGCTTCATGATCATGAACGACTGGTCGGCACGCGACCTGCAACGCGACGAAACAGCGGTTCGTCTGGGTCCCGCCAAGGGCAAGGACTTCGCGACGACGTTCGGCCCCTGGCTGGTAACCCCGGACGAGCTCGCGGACAAGAAATCAGGTCACGCGTACGACCTTGCCTGCACGGCCGAGGTCAACGGCGAGATCATCAGCCGCGGCAATCTGGGCGCGATTCATCACTCATTCGGAGCGATGATCGAACGAGCGTCGGCCGACGTCCGGCTCGTCCCAGGCGACGTGATCGGCTCGGGGACGGTCGGTGGCTGTTGCCTGCTCGAGGTCAAGGACGACTCAGGTTTCGGTCGGTACCTCGTCCCCGGCGATCGCGTAACGATGAAGGTCGAGCGGCTGGGTGAACTATCGTCGCCCGTGGTGAGCCGCCCGGCTTGAGATGAAGCTCTCGTCGCGACCGGTCGTGCTCGGCATTGCGGCATTGGTCGCAGCCGTCATGCTCCTCGTGGTCTTCGGCGGCGGTCTCGTTCGCGCGCCGATTGGCCCGCCGTCCAGCCCGACGGATGCAGCAACAACCATCCCGGTCGGGCGCGTCACGAACGTAACGATTGGTGGCGGAGCGGAGCCACAGGGCGCGTTTCTGCTCGCCGGCAATTATTGGGTGACGGAGGAAGTCCACGCTGGCGCGAGCCTCTGCACCACCGTTGTCGCCGCCGTCGATGCCTCTTACAACGGCGACTACCGTGCCTATCGCGCCCGAAACGGGGTAACCGTCGACTTTGCCGGCCTCACTCTTGACTCAGATGGCTCGGGCAGCACTGCGGGTTTGAAGTCCTTCCCACCAGGCACGTATCGATTTATTGCCGGCGCGTACCCGCCATTGGGCCCGCCGAAGGGCGACGGGACAGCCGCGCTGTGCGAGGACTGGACGATGACGCTGGAGGCGCGCTGAGCGCTTCGCACGCATCGCGCTGAAGCAGCGCCAGGCGCGCTACGCTTTGCGGGATGTTCTACGTAAGCCGCGGCAACGTCCCCCACACGCGCCACACTCAGCATCGCGCGCCTGACGGCTCTCTCTACGCCGAAGAGCTGTTCGGCATGGAGGGCTTCACCGGCCGATCCTCGCTGCTGTACCACCGCGTGCCACCGACCCAGACGCACAAGATCGAAGCCGTGCGCGACATCAAGAACGCGATCGCGGACGACGGCGTTCACCGCCACCGCCTGGTGAAGACGGGCGCGGTTGCCGCGAAAGGCAACATCATCGAGGCACGCATGCCGCTGTTCTTCAACAGTGACGTGCTGATGGGTGTCGTCCGCCCGACTGAGAATCTGCCGGGCAACCTCTTCTATCGCAACGGCGAGGCCGACGAGATGCTCTTCGTCCACACCGGCGAGGGCACTTTCGAGAGCAACTTCGGGCCGATGCGCTACGGACCGGGCGACTACATCGTTATCCCGATCGGCACCACCTGGCGACTCAACCAGAACATCGGCTCAGACCATCGCATCCTGTACGTCGAGTCGCCGTCCGAGATCGTGCCGCCCAAGCGCTACCGCAACGACTGGGGCCAGCTACTCGAGCATTCGCCGTACTCGCAGCGCGATATTCGCGTGCCCGATGACGTCGAGGTTCACGACGAATCAGGCGACTTTGTCATCTGGGTGCGTCAACGCAGCCGCATCACCGCCTACCACTACAAGCACCATCCGTTCGACGTCGTCGGCTGGGATGGCTACCTCTACCCCTTCATCTTCAACATCGGCGATTACCAGCCGATTACCGGGCGTGTCCACCAACCGCCGCCGGTTCACCAGACCTTCGCCGGCCGCAACTACGTCGTGTGCTCGTTCGTGCCGCGCAAGTTCGATTACCACCCGTTGGCGATCCCCGCGCCCTACAACCACTCGAACATCAACTCCGACGAGGTCATCTATTACGTGGCCGGCAACTTCATGAGCCGGCGCGGTGTGGAGATCTCGTCGTTGACGCTGCATCCCGCTGGCATTCCCCATGGTCCGCACCCGGGCACGGTCGAGGCATCGATCGGCAAGGAAGCGACCGAGGAGCTCGCGGTCATGATCGACACGTTCCATCCGCTCAACATGACACCCGACGCCGCGCGGCTCGAGGACGATTCCTACCCCTATTCATGGCTGCCACCAGAGAACAGCGGCGAGAACGCGCGCGAGCTGTCCGAGCGTGGACCTGAAGCGTTCCCCGACTAAAAGCGGAGATTCTTGAAAATGACCGACCCGACGCAGCCGACCAATCCCGCAGCCCCCACACCTGCGCCCGCCGGGGCCATGCCGGCCAACCCCGCGCAGGACGAGATCATGAAGCGGCTTGAGATGGTCGAGCAGCGCCTCTCAGCGCTTGGCTATGGCACCGCCCCGAACGGCGTGACCCAGCCCGATCCGGGTGGGACGGAGCAGTGGAACGGCCAGCAGGTCTGGGCGCACATGGCTGAGTTCGTGCCCTACTGGCAGCAGCAGCTCGCCACCGTGCTCGGCCAATACACGGGGACGCCCGTGCCGTTCGGCCGCACCAAAGAGGACGCGGGCCGAGTCGGCGCGATCGAGGCCGGCAAGAACGTACCGATCCCGAACATGATCCAGCAGGTCAAGCAGGCCATCGCGATGACCAAGGATTACCTCAACAACATGACGCCGGAGCAATGGGCAGCGATCGGCATGCACGCGCGTCGCGGTGAGATGGCCGCGCCCCAGATAGTGAAGACATTCACGCTCGATCACCTCGAGGAGCACGCCGACCAGCTCGAAGCGCTGGTCTAAAGAGTCGCCCTCGGTTGAAGGTCTACCTGGAAGTCGGCGCCAAGAAGACGTTCGCGTCGGCAGTCGACTGGCCCGGCTGGAGCAGAGGCGGAAAGTCGGAAGACGAAGCGCTCGACGCGTTGCTCGATTACGCGCAGCGGTACGCGCGCGCGGTCGATGTCCGCGTGAGTGAGTTCGGCCCGCTGACGCGCGCGTCGCTCGAAGTCATTGAGCGGCTCAGGGGCAACCCGACAACGGACTTTGGCGCGCCCGGTATCGTGCCCGAGTTGGACCGGGCGCTGGTCACTCCCGCGCAACTGTGCGGGCTCGTCGCTCTGTTGCGCGCCACGTGGGATAGGTTCGACAACGTCGCAGCCTTCGCCCGCGGGCAGGAACTCGGCCCGTCGGGGCCGCGCGGCGGCGGCCGGACACTCGAAAAAATGGTCGCGCACGTTGCTGATGCGCAGGCCGCGTACATCAGCGCGATCGGTGGCAAGTGGCGCGAGGGCGCGCCGTGGGCCGACACGAAACGCGAGTTCGAAAGCGTGTTGGCGGATCGTGCCGCGGGCAAGCTACCCGACGTGGGGCCACGCGGCGGCAAGCGCTGGCCGGCGCCGTATGCGGTCCGCCGTTCGGCGTGGCACGCGCTCGACCACGCCTGGGAGCTCGAGGACCGGCTGAGCTAAGCGCCCAGCCTCAGCACCGACTCGAATAGGACGTGGCCTACGAGCAGGCAGGTGATACCGAGCCCAGTGATCACTACGACCATGTTCACAGCCCGCAACCTGACCGACAGAGTGGCCACTGGCCCTCCATCGGCGGGTGTGTAACTCACGCGCACGAGTGGGAGCGCGGCCAGTAGGGCTGCCAGCGCTGGCGCGAGAAGAAGGGCGAGATCGAGATAGCGCTGCGAGGTGAATTGGTCGCCGAAGGGATTGCTGATCGCGAGCGCCGATAGCGCGATGAACAAGACCGTCGGTAGCAACACGACCGCTCCAACCACGGCCCACGCCGTGGGGTGCCGCCAAGCGGGGCCGATGACCATGCTTCCACCTCCTGCCAGGGCGAGCCGCGCCTGGCTCGTCCATTCCTGTGAAGCGCCGCGCGCGACGTCAAACGCGACGCGCCCAGACATGCCGGTTTCGTCAATCAGATCTGATAGCTCAGTGCCATAGCGTTCGCGCCACGCGCGTGGATACAAACGCGTAATCAGTCGGCTCATGCGCTCACCCGCGCGATGCCCGTCGAGACCGCACGACTAAGGCCAGCAAGGCGCTGCTCGAGCGCGATCTTGCCGGCACCAGTCAGTCGGTAAGGTCGGCGTCGTCCTTCGGCGGGCAGCGCCTCGACCTGGCCGGTCGTCTCGAGCCTGGAAAGCGCACCATAAAGTGTCCCGGGGCCTAGGCGCACGCCGGCGAAGCGCTCGACATCGAGCAGCATCGCATGGCCGTGCTTCGCGCCACTGGCCAGGCTGATCAGCAGCAACAGGCCGGGATCGGTGGTTGTCTGGATATCTGTCACTACTACGCGCTCCGTACTACTTGCCGCGTAGTATTCCTGCTCGCGCGGCGCGTGTCAAGACCTGTTGCCGCGGCCCTCGTTGAGGACGCTGACCAGGATCGAGATCACGTTCTGCGGCCGCTCACCCAGGCGACGCATGTAGTAGGGGTACCACTGCGCGCCGTACGGCACGTATACGCGAACCGTCTGGCCCAACGCGACGAGACGCTCCTGCAGGTCGCGCCGGATGCCGTAGAGCATCTGAAATTCGTAACGGGCCGCGTCGATGTCATGCGCCTTGACGAACGCCAAGGCGTGATCGACCAGTCGATCGTCGTGCGTCGCCAGGGCGGGATAGTGGCCGTCGACGAGGAGCCGCTCCATTAGCTCGATGTACGAGCGATCGACCTCGTCCCTTGTGCGGAACGCGATCGTCGCCGGCTCGTCGTACGCGCCCTTGCACAGGCGCACGCGAATGCCGTCGGCGACAACCGCTTCGATATCCCCGGCGGACCGGCGCAGGTATGACTGGATGACCGCGCCAACCTCGGGGTAGCCCGTACGCAGCTCGCGCACGATGTCGAGGGTCGTCGAAGTCTTGGTGTGATCTTCCATGTCGATCCGGACGAAGGCACCGACCTCGCGCGCTTTGGCCACGATCCGGCCGACGTTCTGAACGCAGAAATCGCGATCGATGTCGAGCCCCATCTGGGTCAGCTTGACGCTCACATTGGCCTCGAGGCCATGCGTCGCCAGGGCGTCGAGCGTCTGGATGTAGCGATCCGCGGCAGCCGTTGCGTCCGCCGTTGACGCCACCGACTCACCCAGCACGTCCACCGTCCAACGCATGCCCTGTTGGCGCAGGCCGTCGAGCGTCGCCAGCGCGTCATCGAGGCGCTCGCCTGGGACGAAGCGCCGGACCATGCGCCGCGTGAGCGGAAATGCCGTCGCCATCCGCCCCAGGATCGCGCGCTGCGATGCCCACAGGAAAAACGCCTTCGAGAGCTTGGCGGGGACGTCGCGCGGGCGGAGTTTCGCGGCTTCAGTGGCAGCCTGTTCGTCCTCACGCCGCTCGACCTCGGCCTGGATCACGGGCGCGGGGATGACGCCGGCAAGCGTGCCGTCAGGCTGGCGGTACAGGCGGCAGCCCAGGTTGATCGGTATGTCGGTGGGGAGCGGCACCACGTCGCGGCCGTCGATGCGCAACGTGGGTGAGCCGCGGAAGCCAAGTCCGGCAGCTGTGTCGAGATCGCTTACGTAGACCCGCTCGATGAGCGGCGTGTGGCCGTTGTTGGCCAGCGCCTCGCGGGCGATCGCATCGGCCCGCTCAACATGCGGGCAATCGAGTGTTGCGAGGAGTTCGACGCGCATCAACAGGCTGCTGGTCGCGGCTCGGGGTCGCTCACTCCTTGGCCGTGTCGCTCTCCAGCGTCCGGCCCAGCTCCTCTGTCCGCCGGAAGGCCGCCCAGACCGCTTCTGAGAGGACGGTTCGTAGTCGGCCCGACTCGAGCTCATGCAGCGCCGCGGCGCTCGTGCCGCCCGGCGACGTAACCATGTTGCGCAGCTGCGCAGGGTGCATGCCGCTCGACTTGGCGAAGAGCGTGGAGCCCTCGAGCGTCTCGATGACCAGGTCATGGGCGACGTGGCGCGGGAAGCCCAGGTGCACCGCCGCGTCGATCAGCGCCTCCATGACGAGGAAGACGTACGTCGGGCCGGTGCCGCTGACCGCGGTCGCCATCGCGACATACTTCTCGTCATCGACCTCGAGCTGATTGCCCAGGCTGCCAAGCAGGACGCGCGCCTGATCCTTCTGGACCTGCGTCACTTTGGGCATCGCGTACCAGACGGTCATGCCGCGCCCCAGCTGAGCGGGCGTGTTGGGCATGCTGCGCACGATCTGGTCGTGCTTGAGCGCGTTACTCAGGGCGGTCGTCGTTGCGCCGGCGATGATGCTGATCACCAGCTTGCCGCGCTTCAGCGCCGGCGCGATCTCGCGGCCGACCTTGGTGAGCATCTGCGGTTTGATCGCGAGGACG